>CAXMUQ010000108.1:0-4129 GCA_964196605.1 uncultured Acidimicrobiia bacterium | reverse complement strand
CGTCGCTTCGTTGCTGATGAGATTATCGGTGTCGAAGTACCGTCCGCGTTCGGAGAAATCGCTGATCAGCCCGGCAAAGGCCGAGTCGCTGAGGGCGGGCCACGGGCCTGCACTGGGCGGCCCCGCCCTCCCACAACCGGCGAGCAGCAGCACCCCAGAAAGGGCCAGAATGAAGAAACGAGATGGGCGATTCACGTCGGCGCCTCGATCGTATGTGGCAAGTTGCAACCCTCAGGGGGATTTTCGCGTCTAATGAAGAAGGAGCGATTCCCACCAGTATTCAACCTTTACGATACCAAATGACCGAACTGCGCGACCAACTGGCCCAGGCGCTGGCACAGACCCACCGGATTGAAGAGGAGATCAACCGGGGAGGCATGAGCCACGTGTTCGTGGCCACCGAACTGGCCCTCGGGCGCCGCGTGGTCATCAAGCTTCTGTCGCCACACCTGGGCGCCGAGGTCAATGTCGACCGCTTTCGCCAGGAGGTCCAGGTCTCGGCGGCCCTGCAACATCCCAACATCGTCCCGTTGCTGAGCGCAGGAAACCTCGACGAGCTTCCGTATTACATCATGCCCTACGTCGAGGGCCGGTCGCTATACGACGCAATGCTCGCTGAGCGGCTTACCATTCGTCAGGCGATCCCCATCCTGCGGGACGTTGCCCGGGCCCTGGCGACAGCCCATAGACGAGGCATCATCCACCGGGACATCAAACCGGACAACGTCCTTCTTACCGAAGGGGCCGCCATGGTGACGGACTTCGGCATCGCCAAGGCGGTGTCGTCGTCCCGGGCCACCACGAGTCCCGGTACCGGCATGACAAGCATGGGAATGTCGTTGGGCACGCCGGCCTATATGGCACCCGAGCAAGCGGCCGCCGATCCTGACACCGACTACCGGGCCGACATCTACGCGTTCGGGGTGGTGGCCTATGAAGTGTTGGCCGGCCATCACCCCTTCGTGGCCGATTCCCCTCAGTCTTTCATAGTGGCCCACCTGACCCACGTGCCACCACCGCTGGTGGAAGCAGCACCCGACATCGCACCAGCCCTGAGCACTCTGGTTATGCAGTGCCTGGAGAAAGACCCAAAGGATCGGCCGGCCTCGGTGGATGAGATCCTTGCCGGATTGGAAGACCCCGCTGTGCTCTCGACTGCAGGACGCCTGGCAGTGCCGGAAGTCACCTCCCAGCAGTCGGCGCACTCGGGGATAAGGCGGGCGGGGTGGTTGGCAGCCGGCGTAATCGTTGCGCTGGGGCTGGCGTTCGTGGCCCGTGGCGGCCCACAGACCCCTGTTTCAAACGGCTCCTCAGACCCCTCCATCGCGGTGCTCCCCTTCCCGGTCATCGGTGGCGACACGTCCGACGCTTACTTCGCGGCCGGCATGGCAGACGAGTTAACGGCGGCGCTGGCAATGGTTCCGGGCCTGCGCGTCTCCTCGCGCACGGCAGCTATCACCGTCCAGGCCAAGAATCTCCCGGTGGCTGACATCGGCCAGGCGCTGAACGTGACGACGCTGCTCGAGGGCACCATTCGCCGCCAAGGCACCCAACTCAGGGTCTCAGTCCGCCTGATCGAAACCGACGACGGTCTAACCAGGTGGTCCCAGCGCTACCAGCGAGAAATGACAGACGTCTTTGCCGTGCAGGACGACATTGCCCAGGCGATCGTCGGAGCGCTTGAGGCTGAGTTGGGCGAAGTGCCGGCGGCGCATCCCCTGCGAGAGCGCGGAACGTCGGACCTGACGGCGTACGACTTCTATCTGCGGGGCCGCTATTTCTTCCACAAGCGCGGTGCCGAATCGTTGGACCAGGCACTGGTCTATTTCGAACGGGCCGTGGCGCAAGACCCCAACTACGCACTGGCTTACAGCGGAATGGCAGACGTATACGGCCTGCTGCCGCTATACGGGGGAGCAACCAACACGGACTCGGTGATCATTCTCGGGCTGGCTGCCGCGTCGCGCGCCATCGAAATCGACAGCACCTTGGCCGAAGCGTACGCTTCGAGGGGAAACTTGAGAAACGGCCTGTGGCGCTGGTCGGGTGCGGCGGCGGACTTCCGCAGCGCCATAGTCCTGCGGCCGGGCTACGCCACGGCTCACCAGTGGTACGGAGAGAACCGGTTGGTCAACGGGAAGGTGAGCGAGGCGATTACCGCTCTAGGCCGCGCACGGGAGCTGGATCCGCTATCGCCGATCATGGCAGCGTCTTACGGCATTGCGTTGGGTGTCGCCGGCCGGGATAGCGCGGCCCGGCGAACGGCTCAGGGCGCCGTGGAACTCGATTCCAACCTTGCGGTAACCCGGATGATGCTCGGCACGGTCCACCTATACGCGGGCCGGTTCGAGGAGGCGATCGCCGAATTAGATCGCGCAGAAGCCCTCCTTCCCTCCAATCTCTTGATTCAGGGACTGCTGGGATACGCCTACGCGCGGGCGGGGCGGGCCGCGGAAGCCACTGCGATCATGGCGTCGATCGATCCGGCCCAAGTAAGCGGCGCCCCAGCGATTGCGCGTATCCAGCTCGGATTGGGCGAACCTGTGGCGGCGCTGGCATCCCTCGGCCAGGCGGCGCGGCAGCGTGACCCGTTCTTCGGATCGGAATCTCTGGCATCCCCGATCTTCGACCCTCTGAGGGGCCTCCCCGAGTTTGCCACTTTGATAAACGATGTAGGGCTGGATGTGGCCGTCCTGGCCGGTGGATGATTGCTCCGCACCTGTAACATTCTACAAACCGAACCCAAATGAAGCGAGAAAGTGGAGCGCTACGTTGGGGACCCGGGCGTTCCCGTTGGCAATTGTGACCCAGGCCATCGAACCAGTGACCTTGGCTTCCATGCCGAAAAACACATGACTACCAACTGGGAACCGCCGCTGCAGAGCGCCGTAGATGGTGGCCCCAGCTAAATCCCAGCCCAGACGCAGGAACCCCCGCCGTCCGTCCCGAATTGTCCGCGTACTTCAGAATATGGGTTGGCGATCAGTGGTCGGCCTCCGACGCTCATGATCCATTTTTTCTTTCGCCAAGCATGCCCCACATACAGGGTGTTGTAGCCGAAGGTTATCTCGAAACGCTGAATCTCTGGTGGCGGGTTATCGAGGTAGAGTTAGTGGTGGAGGAGCCCGAACACGACAGCCTTGGCGTCCTTTCGATACCATATCCCCAACTGAGCCTAGTAATACGGCGATGGATCGAGCGATCGCGTACTGTAGTCAGCCGTAAAGCCAATCTGATCGAATCCGTCCTGGTTGACCACCAGCGGTGTCGGAGCGTTGAGCGCCGTGCCGAAGGCGCCCTCCAACACCACTTTCTCCTGGGTCCAGCCCAGAGTCGGGAGGAGCAGCGGTAACACCAGGATGGTCGATCGGGTATACCACCGCATTCGTTCACGCTTCCGGAATGTGAAGGGCAATTCCAAGATTGCTGATGCACATCCCTAAATCAACGACATGAACGCCGAAAGGTACTCACGGATCTTCATCTTAACCTCCCTATCGCTTCAAGGTCTCAGGAGTATGATATGCCTGGAGGGGCGGCCAAAGGGCTGCCCAACCCGTGCCGTGAGGAAATTGATGGAACATCCAGATCTGAGCACTTATTCCCCCAGCATCCTGCGACGCCTGGCCATCGCCTCCAAACTCGACCGCGAGGCCTTCTTTGCGGAGCACCCCCGGTGGCGCCGGTCTTACGGAGACCGGGTAGAAGCGGTGGTACTGGCTGAGGGGAGCCGGCGGCAGGTCGAGGGCGGCCGGGTGGCGCCGTTGGAGGTCTGGACTTTCTTTCGGCACCATCCGGATGGTCCCTTCCCCACCCGCCGCCGCAGGGTCCCGGATACCCGCGATCCCTGGAAGCGTGTCTTGGCCGATCCCTCATTGGCCGGACGACCGCTCACCCTGATCAGCGTAAGCCTCGAAGCCGACCGGTTCGACGACGCCGAACTCGTCGTCCGCCGCTATTTGATGTCCGGAAAAACTGCCAGCGCGCGGCGGCTAGCCAAGGGACGCGTAACCATGCTGGAACCGGCTTCCGAGCGTGGCCAGGTTGTGTGGCAACCGGCGGAACCGATGAATACTGAGTATTGAATGTTGAACTTTCAGCGCCAAGGAGTGAATTCCTCCCAGCCTTG
>CAXMUQ010000107.1:0-17904 GCA_964196605.1 uncultured Acidimicrobiia bacterium | reverse complement strand
CGACTCGGCGTCACGGCCGACGTACCCCACCTCGGTAAACTTGGACGCCTCCACCTTGAGGAACGGCGCACCGGCCAGGCGCGCCAGCCGCCGGGCGACTTCCGTCTTCCCCACACCCGTCGGACCGATGAGTATCAGGTTGTTAGGCGTGATTTCATCACGGATATCCTCCGGCGTACGAGCCCGGCGCCATCGATTGCGGATCGCTATGGCGATCGCCTTCTTGGCAGCTGCCTGCCCTACGATGAATCGGTCCAACTCGGCCACGATCTTCCGTGGCGGGAGCTCCTCCAGCCAAGGGGTTGCTTCGGATTCGACCTGGAGATCGTCCACTGTCGGGTCGGTCATGATTCCAATTCGACGATGGTGATAGCCGTGTTGGTGAACACACAGATCTCCGCGGCGATGGTGAGCGATTGTTCTACGATGTCGCGAGCACTCAGTCCGTCATTAGTGAAAAATGCCCGGGCGGCCGCGAGGGCATAATTGCCCCCCGATCCGATCGCCAGTACACCATCGTCCGGCTCGATCAGTTCCCCCGTGCCGCTGATGAGGAAGGTATGATCCTGATCCGCCACTACGAGGAGCGCCTCCAATCGCCGAAGCACACGATCGCTCCGCCAGTCCTTGGCCAGCTCCACGGAGGCTCGCGGCAGATTGCCGGGATACCGATCTAGTTTCTCTTCGAATTTCTCGTACAGCGTGAGCGCGTCGGCCACAGACCCGGCGAATCCGGCCAGGACCTTGCCCCCTTTCAACGTGCGCACCTTGGTGGCCCGGCCCTTCACGACAGTATCGCCGATGCTGACCTGGCCATCGCCTCCCAGGGCTACCTGGCCGTCTTTGCGTACCGCCAGGATGGTTGTGCCGCGAAACTCAGTCATTTTCTCTCCACGGAATATCGAATATCGAATGCCAGGAATATCGAATAACGAAATGGACCTGCGGGATCCTGCACTTCGTTATTCTCGGCATTCGATATTCCTGGCATTCGTGGCATTCCCTCAGGCCCTAGGGTGCGCTTCCCGATACACCTTCTTGAGTCGCTCCACGCTGGTATGCGTGTATATCTGCGTAGTACTCAGCGACGCGTGGCCCAGCAGCTCCTGCACCGCCCGAAGATCTGCGCCGGCGTCCAACAGGTGTGTGGCGAAGGTGTGCCGCAGCGAGTGGACGCGCGCTTCAGTTTCGCCGACTGCGGCGAACAGTGCCAGCATCCGCCGCTGCACCGTGCGGGCGGTCAACCGCCGGCCGCGCCCGCTCACGAACACAGCCTGTTGCCGCGGGCAGTGCTCCTTGGTGACCTGGTCCCTGACAGGAAGATAGCGGCGCAGGGCTCGTGAGGCCTTGGAACCGAGCGGCAGGATGCGCTCCTTACGACCCTTGCCGAGCACCTTGACCTGATCGCCCAGCAGGTCGACCCTGTCGAGGTCGAGGCCGCCGAGCTCGGAGAGGCGCATCCCGGTGGCGTAGAACAACTCCAACATAGCCAGGTCTCGCAACGCCAGGAATCCGTTTTCAGAGGCGCGCGCCTCCGCCAGGGCAAACAGATCGTCCATCTGCTCGCGACCCAGGTAGACCGGCAGCCGCCTCTCGATGCGGGGCACCCGGGCGGCCTTGGCGATGTTGCCCGCGACGCGTCCGTTCAGTTGCAGGTAGCGGTAGAAGGAGCGGACCGAAGACAGAGCCCGGGCGGTTGAACGCTTGGCAAGGCCGCTGCGCTGCAATTCTCCCAGGAAGCCGCGTACGCCGGTCCGGTCGACCGTGTCCCACGACCAAGACTCGCCGTAGTGAGAATCACAGAAAGTGCTGAAGCGCGCCAAATCGCGCGCGTAGGCCTTCACCGTGTTGGGCGAATACTGGCGCTCCTTCTCGGCAAACGTCAGGAAGCCGGCCACATCTGAAGCGTTGGTCACAGCTGAGCCACCCAGGTTTCCATGTCTACCAAAGCCCGGTTGGCCATCAGGTCCTTTTTTTCTTTCTTCTTGATCTTGCCCGGGAGGGGATCAACCAGCCCAAAATTTGCGTTCATCGGCTGAAAGTGCCGCGGGTCCGCTTCACGCAAGTATCGGTAGAGGGCACCCAGCATGGTGGTTGGCGGCGGGAGTACCGCATCCTGGCCCCTCATGCGTCGCGCCAGATTGATCCCGGCCAACAGACCCGTGGCCAGCGACTCGGTGTAACCTTCCACCCCGGTCAATTGGCCAGCGAAGAACAGGAGATCGTCACCTGGGGCGGTGAGTGCCGGACTCAGGACCGAGGGGGTCTTGAGGTAGGAGTTCCGGTGGATACTGCCGTGCCGAAAGTACTCGGCCCCGGCCATCCCCGGAATCATGCCGAAGACCTTTTTCTGCTCCGGAATGCGCAGGCGAGTCTGGAAGCCAACCAGGTTCCACATCTGGCCCAGCCGGTCCTCTCGGCGAAATTGTACTACGGCGTGAGGTTCGCGGCCGGTACGCGGGTCGGGAAGACCCACAGGTTTCATGGGACCGAACCGCAGGGTTTCCGGTCCGCGGCGGGCGGTCTCTTCTATGGGGAGACAACCCTCGAAGTAAGCGACCTGATCGAAATCGTGGCTTTGGTGCTGGTCGGCGGCCACCAGAGTTTCGATGAACGCCTCGTACTCCGACTGCGACATTGGCGCGTTGAGGTAGTCGTACCCGTCACCCTTGCCGTAGCGCGACATGGCGTAGAGCGCGTCGTGGTCAAGCGACTCGTTAGATACGATCGGGGCGATTGCGTCGAAGAACGCCAGCGACGTTTCGCCAAGGGCATCGGCAATGACGTCCGCCAGTGCCGGAGAGGTGAGCGGTCCCGTAGCCACGACCCCGGGGCTTGGCAGCGAGCGCACTTCCTCCCGCACGACGGTAATCAGGGGATGTCCGGTGATCCGGGTGTCGACTGCTTGGGCGAACACCGTACGATCGACAGCGAGCGCTGAACCGCCGGGGACCCGTGCCTCGTCGGCGCAGGGGAGCAGCATGCTTCCCAGTAACCTCAGCTCCGCCTTCAGCAGGCCGTGGGCGTTTCGCACTTCGGTCGATTTGAAAGTGTTGCTGCAAACCAATTCGGCCAGGCGGTCGGTCTGGTGGGCGGGAGTCGGCACGACCGGCCTCATCTCGAACAAGGTGACGGGAACCCCGCGTTCGGCAAGGGCCCAGGCGGCTTCGCATCCCGCCAGTCCCCCGCCGACGATGGTGGCGGTCACCCCAGCGAGGCCTCCTCCGGATCCAGCATGATTTCGACGTGGCTGCATTTCATGCAGGTAAGCCGGTCGCCCTCGGCCTTGGTGGATTTCTTCTCCATCCCCTCCCAGCCACAGGACGGACACTTCGTCGGCTCAGGTTTGTTCCAGGTGGAGAAGTCACAATCAGGGTAGCGGCCGCAGCCATAGAACGTCCGGCCCTTCTTGGTCCGCCGAGCGACGAGATCTCCGGTATCACACTGGGGGCACTTGACCCCGATGGGAATCGAACGGGTACCCTTGCACTCGGGATAAGTGGTACACGCGAGAAATTCGCCGAACCGCCCGGTCTTGATGACCATGGGTGAGTTGCACAGGTGGCACACCTCGTCGGTCGGCTTGTCGGGCACCTTGTCCTTCTTGATGGGACGGGTGTGCTTGCAGTCGTCGGGATAACGCGTGCAGGCAATGAAAGGACCGAACCGACCGCTGCGAACCTTGAGCGGCGCCTGGCAATCGGGACACTTCTCCTTGGCCAGATCCTGGAGGCCGTGTGTTTCCATGACCAGCGCATCGATATCGACCGCGTCGAGCGCCTTGATGAACGGTCCGTAGAAACTCTCGAGGACCGACTGCCATTCCAATTCACCGTCTTCCACCCGGTCGAGTTCGTTTTCCATCGCGGAAGTGAATTCGACGTTGAAGAGTTCTGGGAAGCGCGAGATCATCACCTTCTCCACGGTTTCGCCCAAGTCGGTAGGGAAGAACCGGCGCTGTTCTAGCCGGACATAATCGCGGGCCGTAAGCGTGGTGATAATGGAACTGTAGGTCGACGGACGGCCAATGCCCGCTTTCTCCAACTCCTTGACCAAGCTGGCTTCGGAGTATCTAGGTGGGGGCTGGGTAAAGTGCTGATTGGGCGTGATTTCGCGCAATTCTACCTGATCGCCCTTGACCAGTTCGGGAATCTGCGGCAGGTCGTCCATCGTCCTGCCCTCTTCCTTTTCATGCCCCTCCGTGTACACCCGATGAAAACCATCGAACCGCATGACCGACCCAGTAGCGCGGAACAGATAGCGCCCCAATTCGAAATCGATGATGGTCATATCGTATTCTGCCGGCGGCATCTGTGAGGCCAGGAAGCGCTGCCAAATCAGCGTATACAGCCTCAATTGGTCCTTCTCGAGGTGTTGACGGAGTGTGTCGGGGTGCCGAGGGATGTCTGTCGGCCGGATCGCTTCATGAGCGTCCTGTACGCGGCTGCCCTTCTTGGACTTGTACACCACGGGTATCTCGGGAACGTAGTTGTCACCGTACTGCTGGCCGATGTATTCCCGCGCTGCTGCAATGGCCGCATCCGACACCCTGACGGAGTCCGTTCGCATGTATGTGATCAAACCGATTGGCCCGTCGCCGACGTCGATCCCCTCGTACAGATTCTGAGCGGCCCGCATGGTCCGTCGTGACGAAAAACCGAGCTTCTTGGCGGCCTCCTGTTGCAGCGTGCTGGTTGTGAACGGCGGAGTGGGCCGCTTGCGCCGACGCTTGTGCTGCACTTCGGAAACGATGAACGGCTGCTCCCGCACAGCATCGACCACTTCCTGAGCCTCCGCTTCTTTGCCCAGGATAGGCTTGTGACCATCGATCTTGTGCAGTGAAGCCTCGAATGTCTGGTCGTCCTTGGCACACAGCGTGTCGATCGACCAATACTCCTCGGGCTTGAATGCGCGGATGGCGCGCTCGCGCTCCACCAGCAACCGTAGAGCCACCGTCTGAACTCGGCCCGCCGATAGACCAGTCTTTATGCTCTTCCACAGAAGCGGGCTCACCTTGTAGCCAACGAGTCGGTCGAGCACCCGGCGCGCCTGCTGGGCCTTTACTTTGCGATCGTCGATGACGCCCGGAACACTCATGGCTTCCTTGATGGCGTCCTTGGTGATTTCGTGGAACAACACCCGATGGATCGGGGCGTCGGTGTTCATTTCCTCCGCAACGTGCCAGGCGATCGCCTCTCCCTCGCGGTCGGGGTCGGTGGCCAGGAACACCTCGTCGGCCGCCTTGGCAGCGCGCTTGATCTCGGTAAGGGTTTTGGATTTGCCCTTGATGGTTACGTACTTGGGCTTGAATCCGTCATCGACGTCCACCCCCAACTGTCGCTTCGGAAGGTCGCGGACGTGACCAACCGTCGCCTTTACCGCGAAACCGCGGCCGAGGTAGCGCGCGACCGTACGAGCCTTGGTGGGTGATTCCACGATGACCAGCGATCCGCCTTTGGGCTTGGCGGAGCGTTTCTTCGCCGTCTTTCTCTTGGTAGTCTTTTTCTTCTTCGCCGTGGATTTTTTCTTGGCAGCAGACTTTTTTTTCGCGGTTTTCTTCTTTGCGGTTTTCTTGACCGCCTTGGTGGTCGCCGGTTCTACCGGTGTCTCCGCCGCCCCGGGGGCAGCAGATTCATCGCTAGCCTCTCGCGCCGCCACCCTCATGGTGGACGATCTACGGGACTGCACGTTAGCGGGACCATTGGAGCCGGGGTCGCCGTGGGGAGCGTCGGGAGTGGATTGGTGCGTCATAGTGACCAGAATGCCTGTCCCAAGTCAAAGCAATATCAATTGTCGGGTGGCCACAAGAAAAGGCGATGAGCGGCACAATAGCAAGGAGGCACATGTCAACTCGTTTGTCATCAACGAGTTACCAGCCTGCCCGCTGGCTGGCCAAGGCGACCGCCTGCTCTATGACGTCGTCGAGAGGCCGCGAAGCGTTGTCGATTACCTCGTCGGCCATAGTATAGAACGGTTCGCGTTCCTTCAACAGCTCGCGCATTCGTGCGTAGCGGTCGTCGCTCATCAACAACGGGCGATAGTCATGCATCTTGGTTCGTTCGACCGCCGCGGTAATCGTGGTCGTGAGATATACCACGAGGCCGTGCTCCTTGGCACGAGCCATCTCGCCCGGCTGTGCGGCCCAGCCCCCGCCGGGAGCAAGTACGCACGGATCGCCATCGAGGAGTGACCCCATGGCCTCGCTCTCCATCCGGCGGAAAGCTCCCTCGCCCGACTCAGCGAAAATCCGCTCGATCGGCGTCCCCTGCAGGCGTTCGATCACTTTGTCGAGGTCGGCGAACGTGGCCTCGAGTTTCTCGGCCACAGAACGACCTACCGTCGATTTGCCGGAACCGGGCAGGCCCACGAAGATCACGTGACGTTTCATAGTTTTTCTCCCAACGCCCCGCCGACACCCTGGAGTGCCTCCCAGCGACTCCCCAGCGCGGCGCGGTAACCATCATAGTTACGCTTCATTTCGGTGAGCGAGTCCCCGCCGAATTTCTCGACCATGGCGTCGGCGAGGACCAGCGCCACCACCGCCTCGGCGATTACACCCAGGGCCGGGACGGCGGTGACGTCGGACCGCTCGCTCTGGGCTTTGGCGGCTTCACCGGTCTTCAGATCCACAGTATCAAGCGGGCGCATCAAGGTGGAGATCGGTTTCATCGCCAGCCGGATGGTCAACGGTTCGCCGGTTGTGGTACCGCCCTCGAGCCCGCCAGCGTGATTCCTGGCGCGCCTGAATCCACCACAGCGGTCGTCTGACGCGGCGTTGGTGTCTCGGCTGATGCCATCGTGTACCTCAGACCCCGGGCGGCGTGCACCTTCGAATCCCAGGCCGATCTCGACACCCGTGACGGCCGGAATGGCGCATAGACCCCCAGCCAACCGGCCGTCAAGCCGTCGATCCCACGACACGTGACTGCCGAGGCCCACGATCAACCCGCGGGCGACAACTTCCACTTCGCCGCCCAGGGTGTCTCCTGCGGCCTTGGCGTCGTCGATCCGGCTGATCATCTCGGCCTCGGCTTCGGGGTCTAGCGTCCGGACAGCCGAACGGTCGGCCGCGTCGTTGAGTGGATCCGGCAACGAGTCAGGCACGACTGCGACGACGCCACCGAGGGACACTACGTGACTTCCGATGTCGATACCGAACGAACGAAGGAGAGCCTTGGCCACGCCGCCGGCAGCTACACGGACCGCTGTCTCACGGGCACTGGCGCGTTCGAGAATATCGCGGGCATCGAGGCGATCGTACTTGAGGATCCCGACCAGGTCGGCATGCCCGGGACGCGGGCGGGTAACCCGCCTGCGCCGGATTTCACCAGGGGTACCCTCGACGGCCATGACGTCTTCCCAGTTGGCCCAGTCGCGATTGCGAATCAACATGGCCACGGGCGATCCGAGAGTTTCACCGGCGCGCACGCCGCCCAGAATCTCGACCCGGTCGCTTTCGATTTTCATGCGGGCGCCACGGCCGTGACCCTGCATTCGCCTTTTGAGATCGTGATCGAGCGAGGGGCCGTCGAGCGGAACGCCGGCGGGCATCCCCTCGACGATGACGGCGAGGGCCTGCCCGTGTGATTCCCCTGCGGTGTGAAAGCGCAATCGCATGCCAATGCTCGCCGGGTGCCGCGTCACCCCAAAAAAGACGTGAGCCCGGCGCTCTGCCGGGCTCACGAGGCCTCCTCAGTGCTCGAGTCGGGCGCGGGGCCCGAGGCCCTTACTTACATCTCTTCGTCGAACCCCGGATCGATGATCCGCGGGGTCACCAGGATGATGAGATCCCGGCGACGTTCCTGTTCGCTCGAGAAAGCGAACAGGTTACCGATGAGCGGCAATCCGGACAACAGTGGTACACCCGACTTGGTCCGGTTGATTTCGGTGATGGTCAGGCCACCGATGACGGCGGTCTCGCCGTCGTTTACCAGCATCTGGCTCTCGGCGTACTGGGTCGGGAAATTGAACCCGAGATCAGCTGCGGCCAATGGCTGAACGGCGGACCGTTCGGCGCGAATTCGCATGATGATCTGCCGGTTGTTGGTCACTGTCGGGGTTACCGTCAGGCGAATACCGGTCTGCTTCATGTTGACCGTGGCGCGAGGCTGATCGTTGCCGGCGCCGGTCGATCCGGCATCGAGCACGCGAATCGGCGTTTCTTCACCGACGAGGATATCCGCTTGGCGGTTATCCAGGGTGGTGATGATCGGCTCTGCCTGCACGTCTGCGACTTCGATCCGTTCGAGTGCGGTGAGAAACGACGTCAGCTGGAAACCGCCGAGGGCTGTGGCCCAGACGATGTCGAGGGCCGACCCGGCAATGAAGTTCGAGGCGTTGGCCACAGCTGCGACCGACTCGCCGTCGAGGACCACTGTATTACGGTCGTAAGGTTCACCTGTAGCGGGGTTGTTCCGTTGGCGGACGCTGTTGAAGAACACGTCGTCCCCGCCGATGTCATAGCGGAGCCCCAGCTCCATGAGGTCGGAACGGTCGACGAAGATGATCTTCGCCTGGATGGCCACCTGGGGCGTCCGAACGTCGAGGCTCTTGATGAAGTCGATGACGTAACCGATCCGGCTGCGGGTGTCGGTCACGATGAGCGAGTTCGAACCGGTATCAGGCACCACCGAGCCGCGGTCCTTCGTCAGAATGCCAGTGATGCTCGTGGCCAGCTCCGTGGGCCTGGCGTAGTTGACCTTGACGATACTGGTCTCCAGGGGCTCAAGCGAGTCCTGGGCGGCGAGCGCCGCCGGCGAATCGACCCGAATGATCCCGCCGGGGAGTTCCTGGGCGGACAGACCCTGCGATGCGAGAATGGCGTTGAAGGCCTCGTCCCAAGGCTGGTTCTTGATCTCGGCGGTCACTGTACCGCTGATTTCACGGCCCAGAACGATCGAGCGGCCGCTGAACGCGGCGAATCCGGCCACAACCTCGCCGATGGTGGCTTCGAACCACGTGACGGTGATGTGCCTTACCTGCGGCTCCTGGGTCTGGTCTACTGCGACCATGACCTCGGGTCGGCTGGAAGCCGGGGCCGGAGACTCGAGGTCGGCCGGCGCGGCGGACGACCAAGTCAGGAAATCGCGCTCGGATCCGAACGACACGTGAATGGCGCCACCGGTTCGTTCGAGCCGGTATTCCTTGAGATCGTCCATCTCGAGAACGATCCGTACGGTTTCTTGATCGAACTGGGTGGCGCGGACGTTCTTGATCCCACCCCGGTTGACGCCGTCGTACAGGCTGCGGGCTCCGGGCTGCAACCGGGCTCCGACTACGTCAATGACGAGTCGGGCTGGCTGATAGAGAACGAAGTCACGCACCTCGATGACGCCGCGCACCGAGATGACGATCTCGGCCCGTCCGGGGGAGGACACGAGACTTATGCCCGTCACCTCGCCACCGGCCGGAGGGTCGGCGAGTGCGGGGGACGCCACCGTCGCTAGCGCGACAGCAGCAAGAGCAAACTTGAGCATTCGGGTCATTGGGAGCCTTCCTAGGGTTCGTCGCGGTCTGGCTCGGCGCGAGCTTGGTAGTCTCGTTTCGGCAACGCTAGGGTCTCCTGCCGCTCGAAACCAAAGTCTTCGATGGTAAAGACGATATCCATCCGGCGAATCTGGGCGAGGCGGGCCCGACCGAGCTGGTCACCAACCCGGAGCTTGTGCGGCCGCCCCGACAAACGCTCCCGCACTAGTGCAATACTGTTGCCAGGACGATCAGGATCGAGGTAGATGCCTACCAATGCGAGATCCTGAATCTCAGGCCCGGTCGACGAGAGATTGAACAGCGAGGAGAACGGATCGCGCGTGCCTCCAGTGTAGCTGAACGTTTCGCGAGTCAACTGTACCTCGTTGGCCCGGCGAATCGAATCCGCTTGGATATCCTGCTCGGTGGGCAGCGGCAGGGCCTCGCCGCTGGGCGTGGCCACCGCGGCCGTGTCAGTCTCGCCGCCACCGCCGCAGGCCGTGGCCACGATCGCCAGCAAGACAACTGCTGCACGTCTACTTGGCACTTTCCGCACCTCCCAACTCACCGGTCTTCACATAGGTCTTGATCTGGAACCGTGCCTGCAGCAAGCCGCCTGTAGTGTCGCCCAATGCACGGGCCTCACTCATTCCAGCCGGTGACACACTGACATCGATGGGGACGATGATCCGTCCCAGCGAAGCGATGTCAGAGAAAAATTGGCCGATTTCGTCGTACCGACCCAGCACCGCGATGTTGTATTTGTCTGTCGAGAAAGGAATCGGCCCAGGTTCGGTAGCCAATGGCACCACCTCCGACAGAGTGACACCGCGTATCTTGGCTCGCGTCGAGATGTCATCGAGGAGGTTGGGAACCTCGGCACGGACAGGAACCAATCGCCGCAACATGGCGAGACTGGCGCGGTGCCCCTCGATCCGCCGACGGAGATCTTCGACGGTGCCGCTGGCGAGTTCACGCTTGGCGCTGTCCACCTGCAACTGCAGAGCCCCTATGCTGTCCTGCATGGCCGCGTTGCTTGCCTTGCCGGCCTTGAGCCCGTTCATGCCGATCATACTGATGCCGGCACCGTCATAGATCATGTAACCGAGGGCCACAGCCACGAGTATGATCAAAATCGCAGTCGTCCGGGTATTGCTCATTGTTACCTCACCGACTCGCTGAGAGGGACCGTCCGGATGTAGGCCGAATCAGCGCGGGAGAAGATCGCGCGGATGGAGAAGGCGGTAACCGGACGATCGTTTTCGACGACCGTTCGCGCCGAGACCGGCGCCACTTCATGAAGCCACGGAGATGCCTCGAGTTCTCGCAGGAACCGAGTATAGGCCTGAATGTCGATGGTGCGTCCGTCGATCTGGAAACGCACCTCCTGCGGCACGGTTGCGTCTACTGTGTCGGTCGGAGTGACAGTGGGCACCAACGCCTGCACGCTCACCAGCCAGGTGTACTGCGGGAGCGCCTTGGCTACCTCGTCCAGCACATGCGCCCAGACATAGCGATCGCCGTCGACCGTCCGGATGACCTGGATTTGCGACAGCAGGGAATCGCGAATGGATTCCTCTCGACGCTTCTGAGAAACGATGTTGCGGAATCGCCGACTCTCCTGCCGGACCGATTCCAGTTGGGGTTCCAGACGGCCTCGCTCGGAGGCCACACTGATCCCGACCCACAGCAGCACTGCCGACACGACGACCACAACGGCTAAAGCCGCCAACAGCAACGGCTCCTTGACGCCGGCCCCGAAACCCTGGAAGGATTCCTTGATCCGGTCGAAGGGCAATCCGGCTGTGCGTTTTGCACCTGGTCGCAGGTTGATGGTGATCATGGAGCCTCAGCGTCCGTTCGGGTTACGCCGCCGTGCGCAAAGCAAGGCCAATCGGCAACATGAGCAGCGGGGCGACCTCGTCGATGTTCATGGTATCGAAAACCCCTTCGGCGACCTGAAGCCGCTCGATGGGGTTGGCCAACTGCACCGGCATGCGAAGACGATCGGCCAGCACCCGGTTCAACCCAGGAATGCGGGCACCGCCACCGGTGGTGTACAACCTGGTCAAGCCGGCTGAGGATCGGCTGGCTGTCTGGAGAAACGCGGCGCCGCGCTCGATGCCGACCGCCAACTCTTCTCCACGGGTTTCCAGGAAGGGGTCGAGTAGTTCGTGGCGCTCGAACCCTTGCAACAACTTGTCCGCTTCTTCGGCCGAAATACCGCGCTCACGCTGCATGTCCTCCCGAAACCGGCGAGTTCCCACCGGAATGTCCCGGGTCAGGGCCGGCAGGCCCTGGTCGATGATATTCACATTGGTAGTTTCGTGACCGATGTTGACCAAACCCACAACACCATCTTGGGCGTCGGGATAATTCAGTTCGAAAGCATTGTGGAGAGCGAACGCATCCACGTCGATGATTGATGGCTCGAGCCCCAGATCTCCCAACAGCGACATTTTCGTTTCGATCAACTCCCGCTTGGCCGCCACCAACAACACCTTCATCTGGAGACCGTCTCCCTCGGGATCGAGAATCTGAAAATCCAGCTCCACGTTGTCCATGTCGAACGGCACGTGCTGCTCGGCTTCCCAGCGGATCATCTCCCGGGCTTCGGCCTCCTTCATGCGATCCATCGTGACCTGCTTGATGATCACATCGCGCCCACCGACCGCCGTGGCCACTTGCTTGGCCTTCACCCCGGCGGTCGCCATGAGACCCTTGATCGTGTCCGTGACGATGCCTGTGTCTACTACCTCTCCCTCGACGATGGCGTCATCCACCACCGAGGCAAAGGCCACCTTCGACAGAACCGGCTCACCGGAACTGTGGTCGATCATCACCATCTTGATCAGGCCACTTCCAATGTCCAGCCCGACCGTGGTCCGTTTCCGACCGAAAAGTGCCATAAGTGCCCGATTTTGTTAGGAGATAGGGGGGTACGCTACGCTACAACCCGCCCAAACTTTTGTCAAGCTCCCAAGGTGCTTGAGGTGAACACGACAACCCGTTGTTCATAGACGACTTATGCCGTTCGCGACCCGCCTAACAGGCCTCTGGGAGCCTCCGTTTGCAGAGTCACCCCAAAGCACTATCCGGCAAGCGACTTCTGGCCCTGTGAACTGCTGAATTTTCCAGGGTCAGTCTCTGTGCTCGCCAAGTGTATACGGTTGCAGGGAGTCGGAGCAACCGATGTGCCAGCACCTGCGTGATAATCGCAATCAGTTGTGGTTAATAGACTTACGGAAGACGGCCCTGGACCGGCGAACGCCAAAATTGCGGCATCATTCCACCGGTTTCGCAAGGAGTCGTGCAGAATAGGTCCGCCCTCAACGGTAGTGCCCCGCACCGGAGTGGACCCAGTCGGCCGTCAATGGCGGCCAATCCTAGTGGGTCCTGGGAAGCCCGCTCCAGAAGGGTACCGAGAGTGGCTCGAGAGATACAGTTACCTGGCCCGTGGCCGAATCGATCGTCGTGGCGAGGCGCGCTACCACTTGGGTCCGGAACACGGGCTGTGCCGACTGTGACTGAGACAAGGCCGCCCGACCTTCGGAATCGATCAGGAAAAAATCAGATCCCAACCGATGCACCACCGCACCTGTGACGACTCCACCTGCGCCGACCCACGAGCCTACTATCAGGCGATCGCCTGGGACCATGACAGATACGCCCAGTGAGTCGAAACGGTCCACGACAACGGGCCATGCGAGGTCCGCGGCCAGCCGAGCCTTGATGGCCAGTAGCGCTTGGCGGCCGGCACGAGACTCCACGTGGGCCGCCCACATGGTTGAGCCAAGCAACACTCCCAAGACGACTAGGACGAACAGTGCCAGGGGAAGGGCGACGCCACGCTCGAGACGGTCAGAGGTCATGGAACTGTTGCCGGCGTAGCATTCCGGGTTACCAGTTCCACGACCAGGCTGTCAGTGGACCCAGCCGGGTGACGCCCCCACGGCTGAACGACAGACCGGGCAGTCGAGGCTCTGAAAGTTGCCGTCACGGCCACCACGGAAGCCGGATCGGTTGTGGGCACACCGGCCAGATCACGAAATCGGAGTTCGAAGCCGTTGGCGGTGAGCGGCCCCAGGGCCGGCTGAATGGACCCGCCACCAGTGAGGGACCTGAGCCCGAGCCACCAGTCGCCTTGCGACTGATAGAGCCGGATTTCCATCGGCTCGAACAGCCTTACCGGGGTACCGGGGAGCACCTCGCGCAAAGGCAACCGCGCAGGAGGGATGATCGTCTGCAGCGCTAGGCCCATGCTTCCGTCGGGACAGACGCCGGCTGCCACACCCGTGAGCGGTAGCGTCTCCCACCGCGGCGAGGTTCCGGCAACGGAGTCCCCTGCGGCGTATACCAGGAGGCTGTCCCTCCCAGCCACCCAGGCACGAACCCCGTAGCGGAGGTCTTGCCTGACGATGATGGCATCCGCCCGCGCGGTGCAGGAGAAGGAGAGGCCGCGAGGACCACGGTACTGCAGTCTGGACCGGCCCAGGGTCATAATGTCACCGCTGCCGGGTGTCAGACCGCTCCATTCGTAGGACGCAAACAAGGCTCCGCTTCTCAGAGTGCGTTGAACCTCCATGCGTCCTCTCTCGAACATGATGACCGCTTGACCGCGTAGCAGTAGGGACACTAGCAGCGCACCGACGAAGGCGGTCAGCACAGCTGCCACCACGACCTCGACCAGGGTGAAGCCGTATCGCGTCAGCATGGCAGGGCCGTGCCCACGGTATCGATGGCCCAGGTCCGTCCGCGCCAGCCCGTGATTTCTACCATTATGCGCAGCGACGATAGCGTACGAGTGGCCGTCCACGACGCGGAATGGTCTTCCGCGACCAGCGATCCGCTGGAACTACCAGCACACAATCCTGGCGAAGCGAGATTGGCGTGTCGCAGGGTCTCGACCTGTGCCAACGCGATGAACGCGACACGACCCGATGATCGACCCCGGTCGACCAACCGGGAAACGATAGTGACGCCTCCCGCCAACGACAGGAGGCCGAATCCCAGCAGTGAGATAGCCACCAGGACTTCGATCAGGGTGAAGCCGGGGGCAGCGAGCCTCCTGCGTAACGAGCAAACAACTGGGGTCGACATGTGTTGACGATACTACGGGAAACAAAAGACCCCCGTATCGTCAAAGCGCGAACGGGGGCGAATCTACGCTGGAGGGCTTCCGCGACCGAGAGGCGGTCGGGACTCAGCCGAGGTCATAACGGCGGAGCTTGTAGAAAAGAGTACGCAGGCTGACACCGAGCATCTTGGCGGCCTCCCGGCGGTTGCCGCCGGCCGCCGCGAGACCTCTACTTATGGCGGCCTTCTCCAGCGCTTCCACCTGCGGCTTCAGAGCCATTTCGTTACCGTTGCCGTTGAGGTCGAACGTGGTGCCATCGATCGGCGCGCTGGCGAGGAGGCCGAAGTCGCCACAATCCAGGCGTCCGGTTTCACTGAGTACGGCAGCGCGTTCAATGGCGTTGCGCAACTCACGCACGTTCCCCGGCCAATGATGTGCGGTGAGCATCGCCAGAGCCTTCGGGGTGATGCTGACTGGACGGTTCAGTCGCTGGGCAGTGGACTGGGCAAAATGGGCCACGAGGGCCGGAACGTCCTCGGGGCGCTCTCGAAGCGGCGGGATGTGGATGTGCACCACATTCAGCCGGTAGTATAGATCGTCCCGAAACTCCTTCTGCTTCACGGCGGATTCGAGGGACTTTGCGGTCGCCGCAATGAGACGGACATCAACGTGACGGTTCCGCTCGTCGCCGACCCGGCGGACCTCTCCGCCTTCCAAGAAGCGCAGGAGTTTGGCTTGCAGCGCCATGGGCATTTCGCCGATTTCGTCGAGCAGCAGTGTGCCGCCATCAGCCTCAGCCACCAGTCCCAACCGGTCGGCGGTGGCGCCGGTGAAGGCCCCCTTGACGTGGCCGAACAATTCGGACTCGAGGAGATGCTCGGGAATCGCCGCGCAATTCACCGCCACGAAGCTCTTGCTCGAACGTGGGCTCATGCGATGAATAGCCTGCGCGAACACCTCTTTGCCGCTGCCACTATCTCCCGTCAACAGCACGGTGGTGTCGTGCCTGGCAACTTTGCTGGCGAGCTCGAGGAGGTCGCGCATCACCCTGCTTTCGGCTATCACGTCGCCACGCACCGCGTCCGCGCCGAGAGAGGCGCGAAGAGTGGCCACCTCGCGCCGCAGGTGTTCCCGTTCTTCCGCCTTGCGCA
The DNA here is from genome assembly GCA_964196605.1 of uncultured Acidimicrobiia bacterium. Lineage (GTDB taxonomy): Bacteria > Gemmatimonadota > Gemmatimonadetes > Gemmatimonadales > GWC2-71-9 > N074bin45. The sequence goes on along the minus strand of CAXMUQ010000107.1, from coordinate 2,211 downwards.
GTGTCATCACCACTTCGTCGGGGCGGAAGGGCTTGTGCAGATAGTCGTACGCCCCTTCACGCATGGCGGCGAGGGCAGCGTCTTCGTTGCCATGGGCGCTCATCATGATGACCAGGGCACCGCCATGACCGGCACGGTACTGCTGAAGAAACGACAGCCCGTCCATGTTGGGCATGCGGACATCGCACAAAATCACATCCGGGTCATCGTCGAGGGCGACATTCAATGCCTCCTCTGCGTCTCCCTGGGCGTAGACGTCGTGTCCTGCCTCTTGGAGTAACAGTCCAAGCGACTGGCGAAGTCCTGGATCGTCATCAACTATCAGTAGGCGCATCCGCTGCTCCAACCTGCGGCAAGAATACTTTGAAAACGGCTCCACCCTCGCGGGCCCTGTCGACCCAAATCACGCCACCCGATTCGTCCACCGTTCGGGCAACCACCGCGAGCCCCAAGCCGACACCCTTCCCTGGGTCCTTCGTCGAAAAGAACGGATCGAAAACCCGTTCGCGATCTTCGTCCGGCACACCGGGACCTTCATCGGCCACGTACAGCAGCGCGCCGGGAACTCCTGCGCCGAGATCGGGGCGCCACGGACGAGGCGCCGAATGCCGCATCGCGTTGTCGTGGCCGGAAGCGTCATCGTCACGCCGCTCCTCGCTGCGTGGCTTGAACTCCTTGGCGACGGTGCCAATTTCGATCCGGCGGCCAGGTGCGGCGTCTCTGGCGTTCAGCACCAGGTTGACCACGATCTGCTCCAGAGCCTGCCGATCCCCACGTACGAGTGGCAAATCCCTTGCCAAGCGGGTTTCCACCGTAACGCCCTTGAGTGCGCCTTGCCGTCCCAGAAACTCTAAGGTCCCTTCTGCCACCGAGTTGAGGTCGGCATCCTCAGTAGCGGCGCGGGGCCGCGAGTAGTCCAGCAGGGTTTCGACGATACCGTCGATGCGGCCTATTTCCTCTGCCAATTGCCCGATAATGGCGGGCTCGATACCCCGGTTTCGCAAGACCTCGACGTAATTTCCAATAGCACCAAGCGGGTTGCGAATCTCGTGTGCCACGCCGGCGGCCAGACGTCCGATCCCGGCGAGTTTTTCGGTACGGACTACCTGGGTCTGGGCGTCCACCAGCTGTTCCGTCATGCGCCGGAACCTTTCACCCAGGTGCTCGAATTCCTCCGAATCGAACGTCGGCACATCGTCCGGAAACGTTCCTGTGGCAAGTCTGTCGACCAGGTCACCCAGCTGCCGCAATGGCTTCAGAACCAGACGGCCGATCAGGTGCAGCCCGAACAACACGAAGATGACCGTGGTCGAAAGCCACAAGACTACCAGAGCCCAGAACGTGGAACGGACGTCCTCGAATCTGAGAAGGAGGGTCGTGATACTGACGAGGATGATTGCGGCCGAGGTGAGAAAGGCCAGGTTGAACAGCAGCTCCGCGCGGAGCGGACGGCGAGCGGTACCCATGGCTGCGGTCAGCCCTCGACGGGATGTCGGAAAAGCCCCGTCAGTTGCAGGCGATGCCGCCCTCGACGGTCGCGGGCGGAGGCGGCGTGGCCGCCCCGGAGAACAGCGCGCAGGTGCGGGTGCTCCCGGTGGGATAGGAGGCGGTGGCCGCCCATCCGGAGGCGGTGCCCTCGTTGATTACGATTACCACGCCTGGTGAGGGACCGTATATCAGGCTCGGTGACGGTACCGCACCAACATAGTAGATGAGGTTGTCGGTGACATAGGCCTCCTGGGCCGTCGCCAGGTTGTGCAAGTCGCTCTTCATCTTGCTGACGTACGCCTGCTCCTTGGTGCTCGAAAATTTCGGGATGGCGATAGCCGCCAGAATGCTGATGATGACTACAACGATCAGGAGTTCAATGAGGGTGAAGCCCTTCCGGTCGTCCGATCTCGGGAACAACACCGGAAGGGGAGAAGCCGACCGACCCTGATTACGCATGGCGCGCGTCGTGTTCGTGGGTGCCGTGGTCATGTTTCTCCCTCTCTGATGAGCAAAGGGCGGTGACCGCAGCCACCGCCCCCCACCGTTGCGGTCTTCGCCTTCCACACAAACCTACGGGCAGATGATCACGCCGTCGTTCGTGACATTCGCGACCGTGCCGACCAACACGTTGCAGGCGTTGGGCGAACTCGCGATCGAGGTGTTGGTGACGACGATGTTGTATCCACCCGCCGTTCCGGTGCCGACGCCGCTGTTGCCAGC
>CAXMUQ010000106.1:0-11478 GCA_964196605.1 uncultured Acidimicrobiia bacterium | reverse complement strand
ATTCTTGACTGACTAATCCACAATGAGTATCGTGAACCCGGCTCATTCCCACGGGGACCACGATGGCACGACCCAAGGCGTTCGACGTTGATGAGGCGCTCGAGCGCGCCATGGAATTGTTCTGGCGCAAGGGATACGGGGCCACTTCCCTACCCGACCTGGTACAACACATGGGGATTGGCCGCCAGAGCCTCTACGATACATTCGGGGACAAGCGCCAGCTTTTTCTGCGGGCCCTCGACCGCTACGCCGCCGTCATGATCGGTGGCGCCCTGGGCCGGCTCGAGTCGACCGGCGCCTCACTCGACGACCTGGCCGCCTTTCTCGAGGCCGTGGTGGCCTATCAGACCGGCAAGCAGGTTCGCACAGCCTGCCTCATGATCAACTCTGCCATGGAGCTGGCGGTCACCGACAATGAGGTGGCACGCAGGGCCAATGCCCACCACCAGCGCATGGAAGGAGCCTTCAGGCGGGCCCTGGAGCATGCCGAGACCCATGGTGAGATCCACCCACTCCTCCCGGTCGACACGGTTGCCCGCCACCTGGTGGCTACCGTCCTGGGAATGGTGGTAGCGGCCAAGTCAGGCGCAGATTCGGCCGTTCTGAGGGACATGGCGTCAGGCGCCCTGGCGCTGGCCGGCGCCCCCAAAGAGTCTCTCGCCAGAACCCAGCACTAATTGGATGAGTTTTCGGGAACCACCGGTAGGGTCATTTCGTTAAAATTGCGGAACGTTCGATCCAGAATTAGAGCCCGCCATGTCCGAATTCCTCAATCCCATCCATCAATTGCCACCTTCCCTAGTTGGGGCAATGGCTTGTGGCTGAGCACCCTGGTCGTTCGTCGCCAATTATAGAGGATGATCCTGCCCGTCCCTCAGGGGTTATGTGGGAGACCGGTGGCCTCACCCGCGGCGGTAGATCAAGGCCGCGTGACCATGAAGGGTAACGTTCACATGTGAAACAAATGGCCATGATTCTGCGTAGGGGCCTACTCACTAGATATGGGAAGGAGAACACAGATGTCAGCCGCGATTATCGGCGTCGAGAGCGCCATCCGTACTGGAGATTGGCCCAGTCCCGGGCGGGCGGTCCGGTCCCACAGGACCGACGGCCTCATTCGATTTACCCGCGACCCCCGGAATTTTTACCTGGTGCTCAACCCGCTCGGCGAGCGACTGGGCTGCATCTCCAACTCACAGATGCGCCCCTCCCTGCAACGTGGCGGGCCCACCTATTTCTTGAAGCGTGCCCCCGGGTCCCCACTGGCAATTTGAAATCGGAAACTCGAAATTGGAAAATGGGGAAGCCCAATTTTCCAATTTCATTTGCCATGTGGTCACCCGCCAAGGCGTCAATCAGCTCGAAACGAGTCCCCACTCTCCAACGTACTGATTCAAGCAACGACTAGTGCGGTCAGAAGATCATCACGCAATCGTATTTACCACTCGATCTCGCCTGCCGCATAGATGAAGGCCCGGCCCATATGGGACGGGCCTTCTTGTCCCAGGCACCATTAAGAAGAAAGCCGCCGGACGTCGGTCCGGCGGCTTTAGTGCGTTGTCCTTTTCGAGGCAACTCAGAAGAGAGTCCCTCTCGGAGCCGGACAATGCCCACCACTACCGCCTCCCACAGCCAGCCCAATGCCGGTCCGGCTGACAGTTGGGAACTCTCCTGTGTGGGCTTCAGGCCATTGGCTCTGACCCGCCTGCGTGGGCCGGAACAACTCCACGGGATTCCCCACCGAGGCCACCGTCACACCCGGCCGCAGTAGCGTACCGGACCCAGCACCCAGCACCGGAAGCGAAGCGTCGATCATCTGGGGTTCGCTGGCCAAATCGATTCCGTCGGTGAACGCAACCAAGGCCGGCGCCGGTTCCGTGACCGGGGACTCCGACTCGGCCGACTCACTCGTTACCGGGGCTGGATCTGCGGCCACTATGAACGGCGTCTCCGGCGGAGCGTCGATTCGTCCCAACTCCAGGTCTGATGCGACCCCATCTCCACCCGTTTCCGAATTGAGCGTGGTCAGATCCCGACCGGAATCAGCTGCCTGATCGTCACCCGGATTTCCGTCCGCGCAGCCTATGGCATACCACGCCAACGGCAACACCCACAAACTAGCTATTCTGCGCACATCGTCCTCCTGCCAAGTCCTGGTTGCTGATACCTAGGTGACGATACTCATATTACAGGAAACACACCTCCATGTCGAGCAGTTCCCCCGAACGTTTCAGATATGAAACGTGCACCCCTGCCCGCTCCTAGCCCCTAGCTCCCAGTTTCTCCAACGCCTCCCCCAAATCCGGGACCTCGCTAATCACCGGCTCCATCAACCGCCGCCGCCCCATACCCAGGAGCCGCTTTGGCATGGTAACGATGGTGTAATGGGCCAGATCGAGCCCGTCGTCCACCTCGTCCCAATCCAGCGGGGCCGATACCGGAGCCCCCGGCAAGGGCCTGACGCTGTATGGGGCCACCACCAACTTCCCGCGCCCGTTCTGCAGGAAGTCGAGGTACACCTTTCCCTCCCGGCTGGATGGCCGTCGGGTAATGGTGGCGATGTCCCGGTGCTCTGCCGCCAGGATCCGGGCCAGGAGCTCCCCGATCGACTTGGCCTGCTCGAAAGTACACAGCCGGCCGAGGGGAATCAGGACGTGGAGGCCCGACGACCCGCTCGTCTTGACGTAGTTGGGTAGCCCTACGTCCGCGCAGAGTTCGTGCGCCGCCCGTGCCAAAGTAACGACGTCGGCGAACGGGGCATCCTTGGGATCGAGGTCTAGAATCACCCAGTCTGGTTGTTGGATGCTCCCCACCCGGCTGGCCCACAGGTGCAGAGGAATGGTCCCCATGTTGGCGATGTAGAGAAGGGACTCGACGTTGTCGGCCAGGAAGTAGAGAATGTCGCGCTGCGAGTCCTCGCTCCACATCCGCTCTAGATGCATCCACTCGGGTACGAACTTGGGAGCGTCCTTCTGGAAGAACGACTTGCCGTCGATGCCATCGGGATAGCGCGTCAGGACCACCGGCCGGTCCTTCAGGAACGGCAGCGCCCAGGAAGATACCTCCCGGTAGTAATTGATCAGGTCACCCTTGGTGTATCCCTCCTCGGGCCAGAACACTTTGTCGAGGTTGGAAAAGCGCACCACCCGCTCAACCGGTTCCGCGGTGTCCAGGGTGGCCGGCTCGTCGAGCGCCGGCCTACTGACGTGACGAATACATTCCGTGAGCGGTTTGTCGTCGCGGAAGTTCAGAAACACCGGCTGGCGTAGAACTCTGTCACCGGTCCACTCCTTATATCGTACCTCGCACATCAGTTCGGGCTCCACCCAGGTGTGCCCTGCCGACGACGGCACTGGACCGGCGCACGGTGGGTCCGGCCGTATCAGCTGTTCCAGTTGCTGGAGCACCTCCTCCAGGTCGTCACTCGAGAACCCGGAGCCCACTCTTCCGGCGTACGTCAACTCGCCGTCTACGTAATCGGCCAGGTGCAGGGCTCCAAACCCCGTGCGCGATCCTTTCGGGGCGCTGAAGCCGACCACGACAAAGTCGTCCACCAAGTCGGCGCGTATCTTGACCCATTCAGTCGATCGCCCTCCCCGGTAGGGCGCGTCGGCTTTCTTGCCCACGATCCCCTCCAATCGGAGTTCGCGCACCCGGTCGAACAGAGCCTCACCCTCTTCATCGAAATGCTCGACGTACGGCACGGCCCCCACGGCGGGGAGTATCCGCCTGAGCGTCGTCTTGCGTTCCGTGAGCGACAGGTTGCGCAGATCGAAGTCCTCGAACCCCAACAAATCGAACGCAAAGAATGTGGTCGGGGCTTCGAGCGCCGCACGCTTCACCTCGAGCGGTCGGGTCAGCTTGGCCCGCTGCTGCAATCGCTGAAACGAGGGCCGGCCCTTGTCGTCGAGGCCGATCAGTTCTCCGTCGAGCACCAGGGCCTCATACGGCAGAGCACGAATCGCCTTGGCAATTTCCGGGAAACTGGCCGTGACATCGTGTCCGTTCCGCGTCAGCAATGTTACCTCGCCGTCTCGCAGGCCTGCGATGATGCGGTAGCCGTCCAGCTTGAGTTCGAATAGCCATCCCGGCTTGCTGAACGGCCGCGGTCGAGACTCAGCCAGCATTATCTCCACTGCTTTCGGGTCCAGGATCGAACGCGGCGCACCCAGCTCAACCAAATCGTGACGGATCGGCTCCCCGACATCCCTGCCCTCGGCCAACGCCTCCACCGTGAGCCCTGACCACACCGACCCGGTGGGAAATTCGTGCTCGTCCCACACGGCGTAGGCGTCTCGCTCCTTTATCAAGAGCCATTCCTTCACCTCTTTCTTGATCTTGACGAGGGTCCACGTCCCTTTGCATTTGTACCCGCGCAGTTCGAACAGCAACTTGCCCTTCTTCAGCCCTTCCTCCGGATCTCCGATGGGCACCCACGCCCCGCGATCCCACACTATGACGGCGCCGGCCCCGTAGTTACCCTCGGGAATGGTGCCCTCGAAGTCGCCGTACTCGACGGGATGGGCCTCCACGTGTACCGCCAGCCGCTTGTCGTTGGGATTGAGCGAGGGGCCTTTGGGAACCGCCCACGACATCAACACGCCGTTCATCTCCAGCCGCAGATCCCAGTGCAATCGCCGGGCGGCGTGCTGGTGAAAAACGAACAGATGGCCGGGCGCCCGCGAGACCGTTCCCGCCGGTTCGGGCGTCTGCTCCACTGACCGCTTGGCGCGATATTGCTGAAGTCGGTCGGGCGAGGGATTGTCTGTTGCGGCCATGGGGACGATTTCGTATAGTTGCGCACTATGAGCGCACGCGTGGTTGGTTCAGCAACGATCTCGTTCGGCTTGGTCTCGGTCCCGGTCAAGCTCTACTCGTCGGCCGACAGTTCGGCCACCATCGCCTTCAACTGGCTCAACAAGGACACTAGCGCCCGGGTCAAGCAACAATATGTCGACGCCCACAGCGGGGAGAAAGTCGACAAGGCCGACATGATCAAGGGCTATGAGTTCACCAAGGGCCAGTACGTCACCTTTACGCCTGAAGAGATCAAGGCACTCGACGAGAAGGCCACCAATTCCATCGACATCAACGAGTTCATCCCTCTGGGCAAGGTCGACCGCATCTGGCTCGACAAGGTCTATTTCCTCGGCCCCGACAAGGGCGGCGCCCGGGCCTATCATCTCCTGAGCGAAGCTCTCGCCGAAACCGGCCGGGCGGCCATCGGGCAATACGCCACCCGCGGCAAACAGTACCTGGTGCTGGTCCGCCCCATGGACGGCATACTTGTCATGGAACAGTTGCACTACGCTACCCAACTGCGTCAAGCAACCGAGGTTCCCATCGAACACGTGGACCTGAAGGACAACGAACTCGACCTGGCAAAGCAGTTGATCGAGCAATCGGCCGCCGACACCTTCAGTCCCGAAGCCTATCACGACACCGTGGCCGGCCGGGTCATGGAGTCCATTCAGAAGAAGGTAGACGGAGAGGACATCACAGCCGAGCCGACGGAAGAGCCCCAGGCCAAGATCATCGACCTGATGGACGCCCTCAAGGCCAGCCTCTCCGAGGGCAAAACCTCCAAGGGCCAGCCCAAGGCAGCCTCCGGCGACAAGAGCGGTACCGCCAAGAAGGGGGTCAAATCTCGCAAGAAACGAGCTGCCTCATAGTCTCGCTCGCTCCAGACGCCTACGCCGGATGACCGGGTACCGGACGCGGGAAGTGGCGGAACTGGTCGGCATGTCCCCTCCCCAGGTGCGAGCCTACGCCCGCACCGGGCTGCTGCATCCCTCCCGTGGTCCGCGCCCAGCCTACTATTTCACCTTCCATGACCTGGTCCTCCTTCGAACGGCCAAACGGCTGGAGGAAGCTCGGGTACCGGCCCGCCGAGTGCGCCGAGTGCTGCACGCGCTGGCTGAGCAGCTGCCGGAGGGAAGGTCGCTCACGGAAGTGAACATCACGGCCGAGTCGGCCACCATCGTGGTCCACGATCGTGACAGGACCTGGAACCCCGAGTCGGGGCAACTGTTCTTTGGCTTTGCCAGTACTGCTACAACCGCCGGCGAGCCCATGACTTTAGTCACCCGGCCCTTCATCGAGCCCGATGACACCTCGGCCGAAGAGCTTTTCCAGATGGGGTGTGAACTGGAAGCGTGCGCTCCGGCCGAAGCCCGAGAAGCGTATGGCAAGGCACTCCAACTCGACCAGGGACACGCCGGCGCCCATGTAAACCTTGGCCGGCTCGATCAGAACGACGGTCAATACCAGATGGCACTCGACCACTATACCAAGGCAATCGATACCGATCCGGAATACGCCACCGCCCGCTTCAACATCGCCAGCGTAATGGAGCACCTCGATCGAATCGATGAAGCCATCACTTCATATAAGAGCGCGCTCGATCTCGACCCCTCGCTGGCGGAAGCCCATTACCGTTTGGCAATCCTGCATGAGAACCAAGGCCTCGAGCTCGAAGCTCTCCGCTACCTCAAGCAGTATCGCACGCTAGTCAAGCGGCAGTAGAACCCAGCCGTGCCCGATCTCTGGCTCGTCGCCCTGTCCGCCGCGGCTGCCGCGGCCGCGGCAACGCTCGGTGTCATCCCCGTCATCATCGCCGGCGAAGTATCGCCCAGGCTCGGGTGGGCCAACGCCCTGGCCGCCGGGCTCATGTTGGGCGCCGGTTACGTACTGCTGCAGCAGGGCCTGGCACTCTCGCCCATTGGTGGCATTGCCGGCGCTGTCCTCGGCATCACCCTGGTGTTCGCCGGCCACCGTTTCACCCATCTGACAAGAGTCGATTTGAGCCGCCCCGAGGACCATGCTGCGGCAACCGTGTCCCAAATCGTCACCCGCGAAGCCTTGCACTCGGCCGCCGAAGGTGTCGCCATTGGCATGGGTTTCGTGGTCGACCCGAGGCTGGGACTGCTGATGGCCGGAATACTCGGGCTGCACAACATCGCTGAGGGCGCTGCCATTAGCGCGGCCCTTATCGAACGAGGATGGGGTCCGGCAAAGGCCGCCCTTCTCTCCGCCGGCGTGATGACCACTTATGTCCCCGCTGCGGTGGCGACGGCCGCGTGGATCGGCACCAACGCTCGCCCCTGGGGTCTTGGTTTCAGCGCCGGTGCCATGTTCTATCTGATCTTGGTCGAACTGATGCCCGAGTCCTACCGCCAGCGGGGGCATACGGGTATCGCCATAACAGCCTCCGCCGCCATGAGCATCGTGGTGCTGTTACATGCCATCCTGGTGGGCTAGCTCAATGCCAGCTGTCGTAGTGGTATTGCTCGCGGGACTGATCACCGCCCTTGCTACCGGACTCGGGGCCCTTCCATTCCTGTTCGTCCGCACGCTGTCGCCCAGGGTGATCGCCTTTTCCAACGCCATCGCAGCTGGATTGATGCTGGGCGCCAGCTTCACACTGGTCATCGAAGGTATGCGCTTCGGCACTTGGCAGACCATCATCGGCGCCAACATCGGCGTGGCGTTCATCCTGATCACCCAGTTCCTGCTGCCCGACGAAGGCTTGGCTTTCGGACAGCTCAGAGGCGGCGGCGCGCAGAAGGCGCTGCTCATGGTTATCGTGATGACGGCCCATTCGTTTGCCGAAGGCGTCGCCGTCGGCGTAGCGTTCGGCGGCGGCGAGTCATTGGCAACGCTGATCACCATCGCCATTGCCATTCACAACATCCCCGAGGGGCTGGCCATCACCGCCGCCATGCGGCCCCGGGGAGCGTCGGTCGCTTCGTCCGCGTGGTGGAGCATTTTTTCCTCTCTGCCGCAACCATTGATGGCAGTGCCGGCGTTCCTGTTCGTAGACGCCTTCGCACCGGTGCTGCCGTACGGGCTCGGCTTTGCCGCCGGAGCCATGACCTACATGGTGTTCCGGGAACTGCTACCAGACGCGTATGCCAACGCCACCAGGCCCCAAGTCGGGCTCATCGTTTCGCTCAGTTTTACGGCGATGGTGGCGTTTCAACTCTTCATCTAGCCCTCACCTTACCTCTCAACACGCGGCACAATCGTTGCCCCTTCTTCAATCCGGGGGCCGGCCGGATGTCACATTCAGGGCTCTGGCGCATCCCCCGGTGAACAAAGGGGATCCGCATGAGAGCACTCTATACAGCTGGCACAGCCTGCATTCTGGCTTTTCTGGCCACCATCGCCTGGCAATCAATGGTAGCCAGGCCACCGACCATCGTGTCCGTTGGGACACATGCAGGGCCCGGCAGTCCACAACCGGCGACCTCGGGCCGTGCCTGGTTCCAGGCCACCAAACCCTACTGCAACTCCCTCGAAGTCGAGACTCGGCTGCAATCAGCACCTCCTCCCGCCGTGGCGGACGGTCCGGGCTGGATGGCTGCCTGCTACTCGCTAGCCGGTAAGACCGACGCCGCCCGGGCCCTCATCAACGAATTGCCGGCCGACCAGCGGGGACAGGCAGCGGGCATAGTGTTCAACGTGGGCCACCCAGTGGCCGACGCCGGGGATGACCAATCGGCCGGCCCGATGATGGAGTTGGTCCTGGAATTCTGGCCACAGAATTACATGGCCCGATACCACGCCGGCATGTCCGCTTACATATTGGGACAGCCGGCCAAGGCCGCCGAACACTTGGCACGGTTTCTCGAAGACTACCATCAGAACGACGGCTGGACCCGGAACGCCAAGACGGTGCTGCAACGTCTGGAAGCATCATGACTCGGGCAAGACGACCGTGAGCCCCACGCCGCGTACCACCTTGGCCAACCGCTACGTCATCGACCGTGAGATTGGCCGCGGTGGATACTCAATCGTCTATCACGCCGAAGACTCAGTGCTGGGGACCGAAGTGGCGGTCAAGCTGCTGGTTCCGCCACCGGCAATTGCAGCAGTAGCTCGTGAGCGCATGCGCCGCGAGGTGATGGCGGCCAGGGATCTCAAACACGACAACATCGTGGCAGTGCACGACTTTCTGGAAACGGACGGTGCCAGCTACGTGATCATGGAATACATCGACGGCTTGGACGTGGCCCGGTATGTCGAAGAGCACGGTACCATGTCGGAAGCCCAGGCGGTCAAGCTGGGGCGTGAAATCTCCCTGGCTCTAGCCGTGGCCCACCGACACGGCGTCCTCCACCGGGACGTAAAGCCACAGAACATCCTGATCGATAAGCACGGCAATGCCAAGCTCGCCGATTTCGGATCGGCTAGGCTGGACGGGCAGACCACCATGACCCATACCGGGGGAGTAGTCGGAACGCTGAGCTACCTGGCGCCGGAGATTCTCCGGGGGAGACGGCCCGATGCCAGAAGCGACGTCTATGCTCTCGGGCTCACCTTGTACTACGCGCTCACCGGAGACCTCCCGGCTAGGCCCGCAGCCCAACTACCGCCTGAACCCGAACGCCTAGGGTACCGGCCTTCCGCAGTGTCGACGGTGGTCGTCTCCGATTGGTTCGACGGGCTGGTGGCCCGTGCCACAGCGGCAGAGCCTTCACGCCGCCACGCCACCGCCGGCACCCTTGCCGACAGCCTGACACAAAAGGAATCGGGATTCAACAGCTACGCCACCGAGGAACTCGATCGTTGCCTGTTGTGTAGCGGCGTTGATCCGTTGTCTCTCAATATTTGCCCCCAGTGCAGCGGCGTCGACGGACAACGAGCGGACACCCTGCTGTTCCTCGATGCTTCGGCGGACCGCAAAGCCAGGGACCGGGTAGCAGAAACGCTGCGATCCTCTGCTCGTGCGGGAGCCATCCCATGGGTGGTACACGGTTCACGGGCTTTGGCTCGGCTGCCGAAAGAAGCCGCCGATGGAGTGCGGGAGCGCATGCGGCAACGCGGCGTCCCGTTACGGACCATGCGACAATCAGTGGCTTGGGCGCCGATGCCGAGTAGCTACTACACCATGGTGCTCGGCCTTGCCGTCACCGCTGCGCTGGCCGGTCTGTCTCTAACGTCGGCTGCCTTGCCTCTAGCAGCCCTGTTTCTCTGCCTGGGGCAGTTGACGTTGCAACGCCCGGCCATCAGGACTGCCCGGCGCTCCCCACCGTTCCCCGCCGACGTCCACCACGATCTGGTTGCCACCCTGGCCACGCTGCCCGACGGCACCGCGCGAGAATTGCTGGCTGAGGTGGTGCAGCCCGCCGGGTTGCTCATGCACCGGTGGAATGCCGACCAGGAATCGACCGAGCGCATGACCGACATCATGCTAGCAGCTTGCGAAGCGGCTCGGGAGATCGCCGGCCTGGACGCGTATTTGGCGCTACCCGGGGCCAACCTCGACGGTGCGGCACAGCAAAAATGGTCCGCCAACCGACGGGCCGTCGAACAAACGCGTGACCAGTTGGTACAGCAGTTGTTGGAAGTCGTTTCAGCTACCGGCGATGTTCTACGGGGGACCTCCGTCCTTGGCGCTGCGGAGACGGATCTGCCGACCCTGGCCGCTGGACTTCAGGACCACGGGGTGCGGCAGGCCCAAGCGTTGGAAGAAATTGAGGCTTTCCTGTCGGAACCACCCGTTCGCGCTCAGGCGTGATCGCACTTTAAGTCGTTGTACCACAATAGATTACCGAACACTCTCCCCCACAATGGCGCAATGTGAAACAAATTCGGGTCGGAATACGTTACGTGATGAAACGATCCGGACCGCATCAGTGGAGGCGCTATCATGTCAATCAGTTACTGGACCAAAATCGGCCTGGGTGCCCTGGCCATTTTCGCCGTGGGGATGGCAATCGTCACCATGGGCCGTCGTGGTACCGATTGGGTCGACCACGTGGCGCACTCGGCGTCGACCATTTCCGTGCCCATAGTGTTCGTGCCATTCCGGCTCGACGGCACGGACATCGGATCCATCCGTCGGCTCGATATAATGCGTGATGCACCCGACCACGTCACCGGCGCCATCATCGAGGTGAAGCTGGGCGAGCGTGCCGAGTTGCCGGCGGAGGCCTGTGCTCTGGCGATCGACGATCTCGACCGGATCGGAGACGGCGCCACTTTCTATTGCGCCGATGCGGCTGCTCAGGCAGCCGACGGACTGGTGACATTCGGGACAGTGACATTCGAGCCCGGTGGAACCAGCCGTGAGCTGCTGCTGCCGCTGGAGGTCATCGATGAACTCGCCAGTGAGTTGCAACAAGACGGCGATATCGACACGCGAGTGGACGTCCGTAGCCAGCGAATTGCGGAGTACCGCAGCGGTTCACATGAAATCAACGCCACGAAGCTCGAGGTAGCCGCCGTCCAGGAACAACTGGCTATGCACGCGACCGCGCAAGGCGTATCGCTCAAGATCGTCAGTGCGCTCGAACAGGCCGGAGTGCTACTGCGGGCGGACTCCAACGGTGCGGCCTTGAGTATCTACAACCACCCCGATGGAGACGGGTTGCTGATGAAGGCGGATTCGCATGGCTTCGTCATGAGCGTCAAGGAAGGCGGCCAAGGGCGGGTGCAGATGCGAGCCGACTCTAACGGTGTTGAGTTGGTGGT
>CAXMUQ010000105.1:0-14153 GCA_964196605.1 uncultured Acidimicrobiia bacterium | reverse complement strand
CATCAGAATATCGATCCGGCTCATCAGGTCCATCAGGGCGTCGCGTTTGCTTTGGATCCAGTAGTTCATCGTGTCGCAGGCCACCAACTCCGGCTTACGCACCTGGTCGAGGACAGTCAGTTGCAGTTCCGGGTCGATGTTACCCAGGAAGACGTACCGAGCATCGCATTGAGCCTCGGTGATCTTCGGCTCAAAATCGGCGAACACGCCAAGCCGAGTCTCCAGCGTTTCACGGTTCTGGAGATCGTATGAGTACCGGCCCTTCCAGCGGAAACTCTCCCCCGGGGCATGCTCGACTGCGGACCAATCCACGCCGCGCTCGACCCACCGCTCGAGTTCGTCGGTGGGATAATCGTCACCGACCACACCGACTACACTGACCGGATTCAGCAGTGACCCGGCCGCACTGAAGAACACCGCCGAGCCACCAAGGGCATCGGCGGTTTCCCCAAACGGGGTAGTCACCGAATCCAGAGCGATACTGCCGACAACGAGAAGCGTCATCACGTCACATCCGATCAGGCGAAGAAAGGCCAAGTAGGGTCAAACCGTTGGCCAGAGTAATCCGGGCAGCGCGGGCCAGCGCCAACCGGGCCTGCTCAACCGCCGGTGGTTCTCCCAGAACACGGCAGTGGTGGTACCACGAGTGCGTCATGCGAGCTACGTCCTCGAGGTAACCGGTTATTCGGTGCGGCTCCAACTCGCGGGCCGCGCGGGCCGCGATCGAGGGAAAAACGGTCAACGTCTTGAGAAGGTCGATGTCTTCCTTGGCTGGAAAATCCTCCAACCGCACGTCGGGCGAAACGGTGTCCGGATCGATGCCCGCCACCCGAAAGATACCACTCATCCGCGCGTGGGCCATCTGCACGTAGAACACCGGGTTCTCGTCCGTCTGACTCTTGGCCAAGTCGACGTCGAAGTTGAGTTGTGAATCCCCTCGTCGCATCAAGAAGAAATAACGGGCGGCGTCCACGCCGACTTCTTCGACCAGGTCGTGCAACGTCACGAAGTCGCCGGAGCGTTTCGACATCTTTACTTCCTCCCCGCCGCGGAGGATCTTCACCAACTGGACCAACGCCACGTCGAAGAAACGGTCGGCGTACTCCAAGGCACGGAGCGCAGCGCGCATGCGGGGAATGTACCCGTGGTGATCGGCTCCCCACACGTCGATGACCCGATCGAAGCCGCGGTCGTGCTTTTCCATGTGGTACGCCAAATCCGGCACGAAATAGGTCAGATTGCCATCCTTCTTTCGCAGCACGCGGTTCTGGTCGTCGCCGAACTGGGAAGACTTGAGCCACAACGCCCCATCCGCTTCGTAGGTCAGATCGCGCTCCGTCAACAATTCGAGCGCCGCCTCGACCCGGCCGTCACGGTACAACTGCTGCTCGGAGGTCACCGTGTCGAAGCGCACGCCAAACGCCAGAAGATCGCTGTCCTGCTCGTCTCGCTGAGCGCTAACCGCGAGCTCCCTGCACCGCGCCACACCCTCCTCTTCCGGCAATTCTGCAAATGCCTGACCTTCTTGCGTGAGAATATTGGAAGCCGCCTCGGCCAGATATTGACCATGGTAGCCGCCGTCGGGAATCTGAGTGTTGCCACCGGCCGCTTGCTGCACCCGGGCCCAAAGGCTTAGGGCAAGTTTATCGATCTGACTGCCGGCGTCGTTGACGTAGAATTCACGGGTTACCGTGTGTCCCCGCCATTCCAAAAGCGACGCGATGGCGTCTCCCAGGGCGGCGCCACGCCCGTGACCGACATGCAGCGGACCTGTCGGATTGGCCGACACGAACTCGACATTCCATGACAGAGGCTTCTCTACTTCGCTCCGGCCGTAATCCGCGCCCCGGTCGATGATGATGCGCAGGGCTTCGATCAGTTGCTCGTCTGCCAACCAGAAGTTGATGAACCCCGGGCCGGCTATCTCCGCCTTGGCAACCAGCGACGAATCGAGCTCCAACCGGGAGACGATCTGCTCTGCCAGGGCCCGCGGATTGGACTTGAGTTGCTTGGCAAGCAACATCGCCAGGTTGGTGGCCAGATCACCGTGGGATGCTTCCCGGGGCCGCTCCAGGACGAAGCTGACGTCCTCGGCGCCGAGTTCCCGTGCGACCCGAACCAGCTCGGCGTGCAGGGCATCACTCATCGGACGAGGACGATGAAGAAGATGAAGAAGAGGAGTTCGAGGCGTCTCCACCGGTCTTGGTCTCGGAGCTCTTGCCCTTGCCTTTTTCCTTGGCCTTGGGCTCTGGCTTCGAACCTTCCTCGGCCTTCCGGGGTCCCTTACCGTCCTTGCCGTAGTCAGTGATGTAGAAGCCGCTCCCCTTGAACACCAAACCCGCGCCTCCCGAAATCAACCGAGTGGCCGGCGCTCCGCACTCTGGGCACTCTTTGGACGGCTCGGCGCTGATCTTTTCGAATTTCTCAAACGTGTGCCCCGCGGAGCACCGGTACTCATATGTTGGCATTCTGATTCCAGGCTGATCGATCCAAACGGCGCAAAATCTTACCGTCACGCCGCCGCGGATTCAAGGTGTACTCAATGCGAATGGGACTTGGCGGGAGCGGGTGTGGCCGCCAGGAAGACAATCTCGCCCACGAACGCCCGTCCACCACGGCGCACCACCGACGAGAGTACGGCCACCAGGAGGATACCCAGGGCGGCCACTTGAAGAAGGGATGCGCCTTCTGGCGTCATCTCAGCAACCGACAGGCCCGATACCTGGGGTATGACAGCGTTGACTATCCACCCCAGGACCAGCGACAGCCCGATGATCGTCAGGCTGAACGTCAGCGCAGTCCGGCGTCCGTGTAGCTGGGCCAAGACGCCGAACGTCGTCACGTTGGTAGCAGGCCCGGTAAGCAGAAACGCCAGGGCCGCGCCGGGCGACACACCACCGGCCAACAGTACCGCCACCAAGGGAGTCGCCGCGGCCGCGCAGACGTAAATCGGCATGCCAACCACGGCAAAGAATACGACGTCGAGGCCTCGCGGGATGCGCCCCAACAGGCCGGTTTCCACCAGCGGAGTGGCCACGGCGGCGATGAGCAGGCCAAGGATGATCCAGGGCGCCGTGTGGTCCACCACCTCCCCGAATCCGATCCTGATGGAGCGGCCAATGGTACCGAGGACCCCTGCCCCAGAGGCGTCCTCATCGGCTTCATTTTGAGGCAAGGACCGGCTGGGGACTCCCGGGCTGAGCTTGGCAACCAGCCACCCAACGCTCAGAGCCACGATCACCGCGCCGAGTACCCGAACAACCGTCATGGTCCCCCCCAGCAGGGGGATCGAGAGAAAAATGGCGTCGAGACCGAGTTCAGGAGTGGCCACGAGGAACGCCATGGCGGCGGTCATGGGGGCTCCGCGCTTGATGAGGGTCCGGTAAAGGGGTACCACCCCGCAGGAACAGATCGGCAGGGGGAGCCCAACCGTCATCCCCCGAAGCGCCTGCATCCCGGCGGACCCCCGGCGCATCCACTCGACGGAGGATCGCGGCAGCAACACGCTCATGAACCCGGCCATCAGGTAAGCCAGCAACAGAGCTGGGGCACTCTCCAGCGCAAGGCCTAGAAATGCCGTTGCCATTTGTGGCGGTGAGTCCACCACTGCCGTTTCAGTAAGCAGCAGGAAGACGAGGAGCGCCAACCCGCTCAGCGCCCCCACACCCTCCAGCCTTCGTTCCGTGACCCCGCGAGTCGCCTCGTGTTGATGCCGGTGGGCCACCACGTGAACCAACGCGCCGGCCACGAAGGCCTCGAACCAAGCCACGGCACTCAGCGACGCGTGTTCCAGCATGACCCCACCGACGGAATAGCCCAGGATAGTGCTGGCGATGACCAGCACCATTACTGCCGCTGCCGGGCGTAGTCCAAATTTTGGTCGCACCAGCCACCAGATGGCGAGCCCGACCGGAAACCGGTGCAGGATGACCGCCAACGGTAAGAACGTCCCAGCGGTCTGTCCGCCGTCGGCCAGCGCTGCACCATCGAGTACGCCGTGGAAGGCGATCCCAACGAGACCGAATACCAGCGCGACGTTGTGGAACTGGTGCTCGCTGCCGCGGAACACGCGTTCCGACAGAGTCGGCCCCAGGGCGCCGGCCACCGCCCATGCGAGAGCGTACCAGCCGCCGTTTTCCACCGACCCTGGAAGTATGAGAAACACCACCATGCCGGAGATGGCCACGAACACGAAGCCGTCGACCACCGACGCCAAGGCATGGCCCCGACTCCACAGGCGGTAGAGCCAGGGACCCAACAACAACGTGGCAATACTCAGCAGCAACAAGATCATGTAAGCTTCTCAGGCGCGGAACAGGACCAGGTTCCAATCGACCACCAGCAGTAAGATACACCGCGACCCATGTCGGCCCCGCAAAGGACGCTATGCTCACCCTCCTCATGGCCCTACAGATTGCCCCACTCGACCCCGGGGGCCCAGCCCCGCTCCACGATGCCCTGCACTACCACATCGGGATCGTCCTCCCGGATACCGGACGCACGCTGGAGGGCCGAGTCAGGGCGACCTGGCTGCTCCGAGGGGACAGCCCATTGCGGATCGATCTCGACAGCACCCTGGAGGTCACCCGAGCCACGATCGGTGAAACGAGAGACATCATTTGGGACCGGGACGCCAACGCCGTCATCATCCACCACGGCGGTGAGGCCGGCGACACGATTTACACCACGATCTATTATCGCGGCGAAGTGAACGACGGCTTGGTCATCGAACACCCCGGAGGGCCGTCGAAGTATTTTGCCGACAATTGGCCCAATCGGGCTCGGCGCTGGTTCCCGGCCCATGACCATCCGTCCGACAAGGCCACAGTGACTTTCGTCGTCGACGCGGCGGCTTCACTTGATGTCATCGCCAACGGATCGCTGGAGAGCGTGGACACTCTGGAGACGGGCCGGGTCAGGTGGACATATAGCGAGGCCACGGCCATCCCTGTCTACACCATGGTCGTCGGCGCCACCGACTTCAGCGTGATCACCCTCCCGGAGGCCGGATGTGCCCAGAAGTGCGTCCCCCTTTCGGTGTGGACCTACCCGGCAGACTCCGCCTGGGTCATGAGCGGGCCGTTTCGGCGGGTCGGCAGCATGGTGGACTACTTCAGTGACCTCATTGGCCAGTTCCCGTACGGCAGCCTGGCCCACGTGGAATCGTCTACCATTTTCGGAGGCATGGAGAACGCCACGGCCATCTTCTACAGCTCCGAGGCGATTGGCGAACGGCGTCTGACCGAGGAAACGGTGGCCCACGAAACGGCGCACCAGTGGTTCGGTGATGCCGTTACCCCACGTGACTGGAACCATTTGTGGCTATCCGAGGGTTTCGCCGTCTATCTCGCCGCCCTGTGGCTGGGACATGTCGGCGGGCCCGATGCTTTCTACCGAGCCATGGACCTGGCGCGAGCCAGGGTCGTTTCCTCGCTTACCTCGGTCGCGCCCGTTCTGGCGGACACGTTGCCCGACGATCTACTCACGCTCCTCAACACCAATAATTACCACAAGGGCGCCTGGACCTTGCACAGCCTGCGGGCCGTCGTGGGCGATTCGGCTTTCTTCGCGGGACTCAGGGCCTACTACGACCAATACCGCAACGGCACTGCGTTGACCGCCGACTTCGTTTCGGTCATGGAGGAGGTGTCGGGACAGGATCTCGGGTGGTACTTCGACCAAGCCCTTCGCCAACCGCGTTACCCGCGAGTGTTCGTGAATTGGTCACACGACGCGGTGGCTGAGGAACTGACGCTGCGGATCACTCAGCAACAACGCGGAGACGCCTTCCGGCTGCCGGGACTGGAGCTGGCGATCGACGACAGAATTATTACAGTCGATGTCGACGGTTCGGAAACGGAGATCGTGGTGGCTGACTTTTCGCAGCCACCACACCGCATCGTGATAGACCCGCGGGTGCTGTGGTTGATGGAGCGGCACGTGCAGGAGTAACGGGCTGGCCTGCCTACCCAGACCGGTAGACGCCCCAGACATCGCGCAGGACGTCACTGATCTCGCCCAGCGTGGCCCGCGCCTTGACCGCATCCAGGATTGAGGGCATCAAAGCGTCAGTTCCACCCGCCGCCTTCTTGAGGCAGTCAAGCGTCGAGGAGACCGACGCGGCGTCGCGGATTTGCTTCGTTTCCTCGAGCCGGGCCCGCTGGCGTTTCGCCAGCTCGTGAAAGTCCGGACCGCCCATGACAGGCGGTGGTTCGTCGTCGGTGAACCGGTTGACTCCAACGACAACCGCGTCTCCCGATTCCTGCCGCTTGAGCTGTTGGTAGGCGCTGCGACCGATGGCTTCTTGGAAGAAGCCCTGCTCGATGGCACGCACGGCTCCTCCGAGAGCGTCGACTTCCTCGATGAGACCCCGGGCATCTCGCTCTATCGTGTCAGTCAGGTGTTCGACGTAGTAGCTCCCACCCAGCGGGTCCACGGTATCCGGCATTCCTGATTCATTGGCCAGAATTTGCTGAGTTCGCAGGGCAAGAGTGGCCGCTTCAGCCGTGGGCAGTGTCAACGCCTCGTCGTAACTGCAGGTGTGCAATGATTGGGTCCCGCCCAGAACCGCGGCGAGTGCCTGCACCGTTACCCGGGCAACGTTGTTCAGCGGCTGTTGTGCCTGCAGCGTGACGCCACCCGTTTGGGTGTGAAAGCGCAATCGGGCGGTTTGGTCGTCGGCGTCGAATCGCTCGCGCGCCAGCCGGGCCCACAACCGCCGGGCAGCCCGGAACTTGGCAGCCTCTTCAAACAGGTCGTTGTGAGCGGCAAAAAAGAAGGAAAGACGCGGACCGAAAGCGGCGAGCGGCACACCCGCGTCGAGGGCTCGCTGGACGTACTCCAATGCATTCGCCAGGGTGAACGCCACCTCTTCCACAGCAGTTGCTCCGGCCTCGCGCATGTGGTAGCCGCTGATGGAGATGGGATTGAACCGCATGCCCTCTTCGCTTACGAATCGAAACACGTCCGCCACCAGCCGGAGCGAAGCTTCAGCGGGGTAGATGTATGTGCCCCGCGCCACGTACTCCTTCAGAATATCGTTCTGCACCGTCCCTCTAAGCGATGCCCGCGGCACTCCGTGTTCTTCTCCAACTACCACGTACATGGCCAGGAGGATCGCGGCAGTCGCGTTGATGGTCATCGAAGTGGATACTTGATCGAGCGGGATGTCATTGAACAACATTGCCATGTCGTCGACCGTGTCGATGGCCACGCCAACTCGGCCGACTTCCCCGGCGGCCAGTTCATGGTCCGAGTCGTACCCCATTTGGGTCGGGAGATCGAAAGCGATCGACAAACCGGTCTGCCCTGCGTGGAGCAAGCGCCGGAATCGCGTGTTGGTTTCTTCCGCGGTGCCGAAGCCGGCATACTGCCGCATGGTCCATTGACGGGTGGTATACATCGTGGGGTAGACGCCGCGCAGGTAGGGAAACACCCCAGGTGCACCTGCATCGGTCTCGCCCACGTCGTCAGGTCCGTAAACCGGCTTCCCTTCACCGCCGTCCACCATCAGGCGCGGTCTTCGGTCAGTACCGTCCTGACCCACTCCACGTCATCGAGAGACCCGATAACCAGTGGGGTTCGCTGATGAAGCGACTCCGGCTCAATGTCGAGAATCCGGGTAATTCCGTCGGTAGCTGCACCCCCGGCCTGTTCCACCAGAAACGCCATCGGATTCGCTTCGTACAGCAGCCGCAACTTGCCGTTGACGTTCTTGGTGTCGGCCGGATACATGAAAACTCCGCCGTTGATCAGGTTGCGATGGAAATCCGCCACGAATGACCCGATGTAGCGACTGTTCTTCCCAGCGATGCGCTCAGGCAAGTCGCCGTGGAATCCACGGACGGCCGTCTGGATGCCGCGATCCCAGCGTGCAAAATTGCTCTCGTTGACGCTGTAATACTTGCCGACCCTTGGAATCTTGATGGTGTCGTGAGACAAGACGAACTCACCGATCGTGGGATCGAGGGTAAACCCGTGAACACCCTGGCCGGTGGTGTACACCAGCATGGTACTGGAGCCGTACATCACATAGCCGGCGGCAACCTGATCCCGGCCCCGCTGCAGTAGATCCTCGAGCGTGGCCTGGCCTTCCTTCGACACCCGTCGATAGATGCTGAAGATGGTCCCCACCGAGGAATTGCAGTCGATGTTGGATGAACCGTCTAGGGGGTCGAACAGAACGGTATACCCACCTATCGGCCAATCGGGAGGAATCGGGATGGGTCCTTCGTCCTCTTCGGACGCCATCCCGGCCACCCGGCCGGTGTGCCCCATGGCGTTCTTCATGGCTTCGTTGGCAAAGATGTCGAGCTTCTGTTGCATCTCGCCCTGCACGTTGATGTTCTCCGCGGAGCCGAGGATGTCGACCAGTCCTGCCCGCCGAATCGACGCAGCGATCACCTTGGCCGCCAGACACAAATCGTAGAGTAGGCTGGACAGTTCACCCGTGGCCTCGGGTATTTCCTTTTCCCGTTCGAGAATGAACCGCTCGATAGTCCTTATACCGCTGTCAGCATCCACCTGTTAGCGCTCCGTGTGTCTTGAAGTGGCCTAATCGATAATGAAATAGCGTCTACAACTTCAATATTCATCATTCTCGTGGCATTCAACATTCACAGCGTTCACGGGACAGCCGTAAGCAACTCTTGTCGCCCACGTCCGATCACACTGAACGTCCGACCATCCGTCCGAATGGTAACATCCCCCTCATGATCGGTCCGCCAGACGCTCACGCCATGCCGGTCAAGCCGTTCGATAACCCCCGCCGCCGGGTGCCCGTATCTGTTGAGGCCGACGCTTATTATCGCTGTACTGGGCGCGAGTTCCTCGAGCCACTCCTCCCCGGTCGATCCTTTGGACCCGTGGTGGCCCACCTTCAGCACATCCACCCGCCCGATCCTCCCCTGCAGCGCCAACTCGGCCGGCAGCCCGATATCGCCTGTCAGCAGCGCCTCAAAGCCACCGTACCGCACCAGCAACACGATGGAATCCTCGTTGATATCGTGGCCCCACTGTGCCCAGCTGGTATCCGGGTGAACCACTTCGAAGACCACGCCATCGATGTCGAAACGATCGCCAGCTCGACCGGGTCGCCACGCAATTCCTGCTGCCGCGAGTTCATCCAGAAAGGCAAGGTACATCGAAGTCTCGGGAGCACCCCCCGGTTCCAGGACCATCTCGGTCTGGACTGCGTCCACAATGCTCGGAATGCCACCCAGATGATCGGCATCGGCATGGGTCACAACCACGGCTTCAAGCCGTTTGACACCATGCCGTCTGAGAAATGGAACGACAGTGCGCCGCCCAGCATCCCAGCGTCCGGTCCTTGGCCCACCGTCCACCACAACCCAATGGCCACCGGGTGTCCTGATGGCTATGCCATCACCCTGCCCCACATCCAGAAAATGTAACGCGAGACCGGACTCCCCGGCAGGAGCACCGCCCGGCCACAGCAACACCATCCAGGCCGCGCCGGCCACCAACCACAACGCTCTGCGGGCAGCCTCCTGCGAGGTATTGCGACGCCCCATCAACCACAGGGCCAACCCGAGGACGGCCAACCACGGGAGCGCCGCCGGCCAGCCGGCCGTTGTGACAAGGGCGCCTCCCGGAACGCCTGCCCCCCACCTGGCCAACCACGTCAGTCCTGCCAGCAACAGCCCACCGCTTGTGGCGAGTGCTTCACCCAGAGGGGGTACCACCGGCGCGATGAGCACGCTCCCGAACACCGCCGGAAGGGCCAAACCCGCGAGCGGCATGGCTACTACGTTCAAAACGATCCCGGTAAACGAAACGGTGCCGAACACTGCCGCCGTAACCGGGGCTGTGGCCAGCGTAGCGCCAAGCGAGGCCGCCACCGAGCGAACGAACCAGCCGCCCCCCAGAACCCTGCGGCCCCACCGCTCGAAGGCCATGACTCCCGTCAGTGCAACCACTGACAGCCACGCACCCACCTGCGCCACCGTCCAAGGGCCGGCCAGGAGCAGAAGCAGGACCGTCACGGCCAGAATGGTTCCCGAAGACACGTGGCGTTGCCGTAGCCGACTCCCCATCACCAGCACGGCAAGGACGGCGGCGCGGCTGGCGGCGGGTGGCCACCCGAGAAGTGCCACGTAGGCGGTAACGGTGGCAGTGGTGATGCCCAGCGCGGCCAGTCGGCTCAACCTGAGGAGACGGCACGCGGCCAGGACCCACAGGACCACCACCCCCACGTGGAATCCCGAAATCGCCAGCAAGTGCACCAATCCGGCACGGACAAAGGCCTCCCGTACCGCCGGATCTAGCCCATCCTTGCGGTTGAGAACGAGGGCGTTGACGACGGGAGCGCGCGGACCGTAAAGGTCGGCCACGCTGTTCATGATCCAGCGGCGCAGCCGGAACATGACGGCGGGTTCTCGCAGCACCTCCAGGACGTCCTCGACCACCATGGTCCCCACGCCGCGCCCGAGCACGCCGTCTCGCGGAATCCATCGAACGACGGCCCGTACTCGTCCCTGCCGCTCGAGCGCCCCAACAGGCCAGCGGCCCGCTACTACGCCGACACAGGGGAATCCAGAGAGCCGGAGACGTACCCGCGTATGTTGCCGACGAGCAGGATCTGTCGGTTCGACTATCAACTCCTGCCGGCCCGGCCGAAGGCGGGTGCCACAACTGTTGGCGTCGGCGGCCACGGCAATGGAACCCATGACCACACCCAGTGCCATCAGGGCAGCAGCGGTTGCGGCCCCTTCCCGGTGCCGAAACAACAAGGCCAACGCAACTGCGGCCCCAATCGTACCCCAAAAATGCAAGAGGCCGGCGATGAGGCCGGCCCCGAACAGAAGCGCTATGACAATGGGTCGGCGCCGGCTCATGCCGGCCTGCCGATCAGAGAAGCTGTGGCTTGGTCTTTCCGCAGCGGGGAGCGGAAACCACCTTCTTGAACGCGTCCATCATGGTAACGTCGATGGTGGCACGCATTTGATCTTTGTCGAGATTGAATTCGGTTACCACTGTGCCCTCCGTCGTTGCCACGTACCGTGCCGGCAGCCTGTTCAAGGCAAACACCAGCACATCGGCCCGGCACGTGTCGCAACCACAGAAGTTTGGAAAGTGGTCGATGAGGTTGCTGTATGCCTCGACGACATGCTCTTCGACCACGTTTCGGAGGACGATTCCGCTCATAGGACCGCCAATTGTGGCGCCATGATGGCTCCTGAAAAAGTGGATCCCGTGGTACCGGTAAGGCTGACCTGGTGATACTCACCGACGCTCGACCGGGGCAGGTCGACCAATACCATGAGATTGGTGCGGGTCCTGCCGAGCATGAAGCCACCACGCTTGGCGGGCCGTTCGACCAGAATCTCGTGGGTCGATCCGATACGCGCGAGGTTCTTGCCGCGGACCACACCGCGCACCGTCTCGATGAGCTGTTCCAATCGCGCCTGAGCAACGTCGTCAGGGAGATGCCCGGTGATACGCTCGGCGGGAGTCCCCTCCCGTACGGAATAGCGGAAGGTGTAGGCGTCGTCGAATTGCGCTTCTTCGACCATACTGAGGGTGGCAGCGAACTCCTGGTCGGTCTCGCCAGGGAACCCGACGATGATGTCGGTGGACAAGGTGATCCCCGGGATGGCCTCACGCAACTGCGCCACCACCTCGAGAAAGGTTTCACGGGTGTAACGCCGCAGCATCCGCTTGAGTTCACTATTCGAGCCTGCTTGCACCGGAAGGTGGACGTGTTCGCACACTTCGGGTGTCGTGGCCATGGCTTCGATGACCGACTGGGTGAAATCAGTCGGGTATGGACTAGTGAACCTTACACGTCGAACGCCATCTACCGCACCGACAGCCCGCAACAGGTCGGCAAAATCGTGGCGGCCGTCGTGGTAACTGTTGACGGTCTGGCCCAGAAGGGTCACCTCAGTGGCACCCTGCTCCACCACGGCCTCTACTTCCTCGACGACCTTCTCCAAATTAAGGCTGCGTTCCGTTCCGCGTGTGTACGGAACAACGCAGAACGTGCACTTGTAATCGCAGCCGCGCTGAACTGTGATGAAAGCTGTGGGGCCGGGCTCCCGTATCTGGGGGACATCCTCATAATGTTCCCAGTTACGAAACTCGGTATCTGCGACTGGCGTGCCGTCAGCTGCGATATTGAGGAGAGCTGGTAGCTTGCGATATGCATCCGGCCCGGCGACCAAATTGACGCGGGGAACCCGCTCCTGAAGCTGGGGCCCCAACCGCTGCGCCATGCACCCCACAACACCGAGCACGTTTCCGGGATTCAGATGGCGCTGCAATTCTCCCAGCCGACCCAGCACCCGTTGTTCAGCGTTGTCGCGCACGGCACAAGTGTTGACCAATATGACGTCGGCATCAGCCGGATCGTCGGTCGGCTGGTACCCCTCCGCGCCAAGCACACCAAGGATCAGTTCGGTATCGGCCACGTTCATCTGGCAGCCGTAGGTCTCGATATAGAGCAGCTTGGTCATGAATTAAAGATACCGTCGAATGGAGCGCATGGGCGAGTCCCACCCCATCACGGCCGGATCTCCACACCAGCGGTCACTACAAACGACGTTTCTCGCCAATCGCTCCCCTGTTCCCGCTTGATGTACTCGCCGGAAATGTCGACACTTGCTTTGTCCTGGGCGAATCGGATTCCGGTCCCCAGAGACAGACCGATCTCCGTCGGCTGCGGTCCCTCTATCAGTCGGAAGGGCAGCACCCCGTAACGCGCTCCAAACCGAATGGGCAACGCCGATTGCGATCCGCCCCACCCCCACTCTCCGCCGAGAGACACTTGATAGCTATTGGACGCCCCCAATCCGCCGACCTCGAGGAGGTCGCTGTTGAGGGCGGACCACGTCTGATACGTGCCCTCGGCGCCGATTGTCAGCACCCGGGACGGGCTCCACATCAGACCGGCTCTGAGCGTGTAAGGGAGGTCGACCTCACCAGCGTCGGTGGAATCGATAGTTACGTTGGCATTGCCGTCACTGCGCAGGAGGAGCGCCACCGAGAGCGTTCGGCTCAAATCGCCCATCACGCTAAGCGAAAATCCGAACCCGTCGAAGGAGATTTCGGTAGAGTCCCGAAACGACTGGTACAGATCGAGAGAATCCTGGAACACCCGCCGTACCCGGTTCCTGGTGGACCCGGTGATGATATGGATGGCGCCGCCGACGGCCCATCTTCGGTTGATCATGTACCCCGCGCCGAGTGCAAGGTCGTTGAGGCCGCCCAACCCGACGAGGGTGTCGATCACCGATACCGGCTCGCCTCGAATCAGTATGGTGTCGTTGGTCGCCACGCCGAAATCGTTGTTCGTGTATGTACTGGCCGAGGCCGACAGCCAGGTACGTACCCGGCGTATGGGGCCACCTATCCGGAACGCGGGAAACCGGTTGTTGCGGATGCTGCCCGTCCCGCTTGGGTTGAAGGTCTCACGCCACTCCTGCATGGTTTCGAGCCCGACGGTGAGCCCTTCCAGCTTGGTCACCGGAGCCATCGCCTGAACGGACGACGGGTCGAACAGACCGATGGATCCGCCCATCCCGGTGGCGCGCGAGGACAGATAGCGCCCGGGAAGCCCCAACCCCCGAATACCAAACTGGGAACTCTGGCTCGACCCGACCGCGGGCAGCACCACAACCACCAAACCGAGCACCAATGCGCGAGCGATCATCATCGCTCACCAAACGGGAATGGGCGGACGTAGGTCAGTTCGATGAATGAGGTAAACCCGGGGGTCCGGGTCGAGCCGAATTCCGGCCGGGTAAAGGTTGAGGCCTCAGGATTGAGCTGGAGAAAGAGCGATTGAGCCGATCCCAGCCGGCCCTGCCACCCACGTACCAGATCGCTGACTTCGATCGAAATGGTATCGCTGGATCCGGGCACAAGATCCGCATCGATAACCGTCGTGACGACCCAGGACCCACACAACGCGCCCGGATTGAACCCGCACATAGGCGACTTGGCGCCGATGTCCGTTTGAACACCGCGCACGCGCACCGTGGCTGAATCGTTGGGAATTCCCGGTATCGGGGCAACCGGGATCAACTTCAGAGTTGCCCGAACGATCTTCGATGAATCCCGCGACTCAAGCCGCTACGTGAGATCAAACCGGATCAAGGACCGGGCGGACGGTGCACCACCCACAGTAAGGA
>CAXMUQ010000104.1:0-14899 GCA_964196605.1 uncultured Acidimicrobiia bacterium | reverse complement strand
TGCTCCAAGGGAAGATCGACGCCCTAATTGCCTGACCATCTCGAGGGGCCGCCGTGGCGGCCCCTTTGATTTTTCCCTCCCGCTTCCCACCAGTCTCCCATCCCGCCACCTTCTCCATATGACCGGTACCCTGTTCGTTGTGGCCACACCACTCGGCAACTTGGGCGATTTGTCCTCCAGAGCGGCCGAGACACTTCGCCAGGTTGCTGTCGTGGCTGCTGAGGATACCAGACGGACCAAGAGGTTGCTCAATCATCTCGATGCCAAGCCGAGGCTGATGAGCCTTCCGGCCTTTGCCGAGACGGATCGGGCCGATGCGGTGCTGGCTCAATTGGAGAAGGACCAGGACGTGGCACTCGTCTCCGACGCCGGCACACCCGGTGTCAGCGACCCGGGAACCGAGCTCGTCTCCCGGGCGCGCGCTCGTAACATTCAGGTTGTTCCCATTCCCGGACCTTCGGCCGTGGCCGCCGCGCTCTCGGCCTCGGGCCTTCCGGCCGATCGCTATTTGTTCCTGGGGTTTCCCCCACGCAAAGGAACGGCACGAAGAGCGTTGCTCCAGACCATCGCCACCTCCCCGTGGACGGTCGTGCTGTATGAATCTCCCAATCGCCTGGGCAGGTTGCTGGAGGACCTCGGCGCAACGGTCGGGGGAGACCGTAAGGCGGTTGTGGGGCGGGAGTTGACCAAGCTGCACGAAGAAATCGTGGCGGGGACCCTCGACGAGCTTGGGGACCGATTCGCCGAAGCGTCGGTAAAGGGTGAAGTCACTGTCGTGGTCGCGGGTCAGCGCCAAGCGCCGCCCGAACCTGACATTGCCGAGGTAACCAAGGCTGCGACCGCCCTCATCGCCGAAGGGCTCCCTACCAAAGACATCGTACGTCAGTTGACGGAAAACTGGGGTCTGTCCCGTAATGATGGGTATCGTCTAGTCATGAGGTTGTCCTGAGTGGGTATTTCATCGAATTGGGTCCTGCTGGTGGCTCTGGTCATGCCGCTCCTTACGGGGGGGCGGGCGACTGCCTCAGGCTCTATCTTGACCATCGGCCGGCTCCACTACGAAGGCGGCGGAGATTGGTACGCCAATCCTTCCAGTCTCCCCAACCTGTTGCAGGCAATACGTGAACGGACCAACATTCGAACGGCCGAGCGTGAGCAGATTGTCTCGCTCGACGACCCCGATCTGTGGAGCCATCCCTATCTGTACATGACCGGACATGGAAACGTCAGTCTTGCCGAAAGGCATCTGGCAGTGCTTCGGCGCTACCTTCGGCAGGGCGGTTTTCTCCACGTTGATGACAATTACGGCATGGACGAGTCGGTTCGCCGGGAGTTCCAGCGGCTATTTCCGGGCGAGGCGTTGCAGGAGGTGCCGCTAGACCACCCCATCTATCATGTCGTGTACCAAATGCCTGAAGGCACTCCCAAGATCCACGAACATGATGGCAAGCCGGCCCAGGGATTAGGAATTTTTCTCGACGGACGATTGGCCGTGTTCTACTCCTTCGAAAGTGATCTGGGCGATGGCTGGGAGGATCCCCAGGTACACGACGATCCCGAGCCGATGCGGGAACAGGCGCTGAGGATGGGCATCAACCTCTTTGCTTATGCGGTCGGGTACGGCGGATGAGTCCTCACTCCACCAGGGCGGCGCTAGGGCTGCTTGGTGCGCCGCTCAGGCACTTGCGGAGATTCTCGTGGGCTGCCGCCGTAGCCGGCGCGGTGGTACTCACCTTTGGGGTTGCTGCCTGGCTGGCTGTACTCGGTTGGTTCGACGCTCCCTACTGGGTGCTGGTGGTATGGGGCATCGCTATCGGAGGGACCATCGCCGGGGGCGCGGTGGCATGGCGCCACCGTACCACGCTCTCGGACGACGCCCTGGCGCACCATCTGGAAGGCCAGGACAACTGGCGGTCCGGCCAGTTGCGGGCTCTGTTGGAACGCCCTGCAGCCGGCACCAGCGAACCGCTTCTGGCAGCCGCCGACGAAATTGAGGCTCGCTCCCTCGTGCTCACCGGATCCGAAGCCCTTGAGCCAGTACGTCGTCAGCTTCGGTATCGGGCCGCTGGTGGCGGAGTTCTACTCGGTGTGGGCCTGTTGGCCTTGCTGACGGCGAACCCGTTCGATGGCAGCGCCGCCGCTCTGTGGCATCCACGAGCTGCGTGGGAGGCTACCACTGCTCCCGTGCGCATTGAGCTGTCGGAATCAGTCGTCAACCGAGGCGACTCGGTGGCATTCCTGGTCGAGGCAGTCGGACGGCGGCGCGCAACCTTGTGGACCAGGGCGCCCGGTGAATCGTGGATGCCCCGGCCGGTGGAACTCGATTCTGTGGGTCGGGGCACAGTCGGCAGCGGGCCACTGATAACCGACGTATTCGCCCGAGTGGTGGCGGGCCGCCGTGAATCAGACACCGTTTCGGTCCGCGTACGGCTTCCGGCGTTCCTCGGCGCGCTCACCCTCACCGCCCGATATCCAGCGTACCTCGGGTTGCACGACGAACCGCTCCCGGTCATTGGCGATACGGTGCTTCTGCCCGCAGGTACCAGGCTCGAGGTGCGTGGCGAGGCTACCGCGGAACTCGATGCAGTGAATTGGCTCACCGGCGACGAGACGTACGCGATGGACATCGAAGGCCGCCGATTCTCCGGATTTTTTCGGCCGGGCACTTCCGGCTCGTACCGGTTGAATATCGCAACCGAGACCGGGGCACCCCTGGCCGGCGACACAGTCGTCATCCCTATTCGCCTCGTGCCTGATCGTGCCCCCGAGGTGGCCATCCCCGTGCCTGGCAGGGACACGCTGGCGCCGCTGAGTTTGCGGCTCCCATTGGTCATCGACGTTAGCGATGACTACGGTCTTCGAACCATCCGGTTGCACGCCCGCCGGCACAGTCGCATCGGCCTCGTTGACACGTTGCCGGTCCAGCCGATACTGGTCACCGGAGGCTTTACCGACCGTGCAATTCTGACCCATCAGCTCGATCTCAATGGCTATGGACTCCTCCCGGGCGACACAGTCCGCTATTTCGTCGAGGCGGTGGACAACTCACCCGCTGCCCACGTCGGTCGTTCAAAGGAGTACCTCCTCCGTCTGCCAACCATGAGCGAAGTGCGCGCTGCCGCCCGCGCTGCGTCTGAAGAGGTTTCGAGTCGGCTTGACAGCCTGGCAGAAAACAGCCGCAAGCTCGAGCGGCAGACCGAAGATCTTTCGCGCGAGCGGCAACGCAGTGACTCAGAGGCCGAAGGCCAGGGTGATGAATCGCTCTCGTTCGAAGACGCGGAACGTGCGGAAGTGGCCGCCGCGGCACAGCGAGATCTCCTCAAGGAGGTCGAGGCGTTGCAGCAGGCCGTGGAAGCTCTTCAGCAGAGCGCTCAAACCGCGGGCCTCGACGATTCGGAGTGGCAAGCCCGGCTATCCGAAATCCGGGATCAACTCGACCGGGCTTTGTCCCCCGAACTGCGTGCGCGGTTGGACGAGTTGCAGCGTGCCTTGCAGGATCTCGACGCCGACAGAACGCGAGAGGCGCTGGAAGATCTGGCCGAGGCCCAACAGGAATTGCGAGATGCAATAGAACGAAGCCGGGAACTGTTCCGCCGAGCCGCGCTCGAGGGGGACATGGAGAACTTGGCAGAAGAGGCGTCCGAGTTGGCAAGCGACCAGGAACAGTGGATCGATCAGATGGCTAGCACCGATTCCGCCAATGCCGCGGCACTAGAGCAACAGCTCGCAGACCGGGCGGACAGTCTTGCGGCCGCACTGGAGAAACTTGGGCAGCAGCTACAAGCCGATGCAATGCAACAGGCCGTACAAGACGGGGCGCAGCAGGCGGCGCAGGCTGCCGCCCAGATGCAGCAGGCGTCGGAGATGGCGCAAGCGGGGAACATGAGCGAGGCCCAGCAGCGGGGCCAAGAAGCCCTGCAGCAGTTGCAGCCGTTGGGCGAGCAGCTACAACAGCAGCGAGACCAGTTGCAACAGCAGTGGCGCGAGGAAGTGGTGGAAGCTCTTGACCTCGGGCTCGCCGAAACGAGCCGATTGTTGGAGCAGCAAGTCATCGTGGAGCAGTCGGCCCGCTCCGGCGCGTCCCCCGAGCGGCAACGGGCAGAACAGGGAGCCGTGGAGGAAGGCGTCGAGACACTCATGGAGCGAATGCAGGAACTCGCGGGTCGGAACGCACTCGTTTCTCCCGAGATCGC
Organism: uncultured Acidimicrobiia bacterium; assembly: GCA_964196605.1. Classification (GTDB taxonomy): domain Bacteria; phylum Gemmatimonadota; class Gemmatimonadetes; order Gemmatimonadales; family GWC2-71-9; genus N074bin45. The sequence goes on along the minus strand of CAXMUQ010000104.1, from coordinate 10,706 downwards.
CACGGCACTTTCGGAGGCCAAGGAACACATGCGACTGTCGCGAGAGGCACTGTCCACCGCAGCCGCAAACGAGCGTGAGGCGGCCGACAGGGCGGGACAAGGAGCCGACGCACTCAACGCCGCTGCCTACATGATGCTGCGCGCCAGGGGCGACGTGTCCGGCTCCGGCTCCGGCTCTGGCATGAGCGAGGCAATGGAGCGCATGAGCCAGTTGGCGCAGCAGCAAGGGCAACTCAGCCAACAGGCCGGCTCCTTGTTGCCCATGGTCGGCCAATCGGGAGTTCAGAGTGAGCTGCGCCGTTTAGGCGACGACCAGCGCGAGCTGGCGGAAGAGTTGGAGCGATTGCAGGCTCAGGGTGATATGCCGCAGGCCGGGCCGCTCGCGGCGGAAGCCCGGGACCTGGCTCGACGGTTGGAGGCGGGCAGACTCGACCGGGAAACTGTCAGGCGGCAGGAGCGCCTCTTTCGGCGGCTTCTCGATCAGGGCCGTACCCTCCAGGGTCAGGAAGAGGACCAGGAACAGGAACGGAAGAGCCGAACGCCAGAGGCGCAAGACGCGGCACTACCGCCAGCGCTCCAGGCTCAATTGCAGGGGAGCGCCGACCAACTTCGGCTTCCGTCATGGGATGAGTTACAGCAGTTTTCCCCTGAGGAACGTCGGTTGGTGGTTGAATACTTTCGCCGATTGACCGATGCCGGCACCGACTAGAGGGGCAGTTCCTATGCGGTTCATGGTGTTGATCGCCTACTCGATGTTGGCGACGGTCGCCACCGCGTCCGGCGTTCAGGCTCAGCGTCTTGGCGTGGCTCGTGCGTTCGATCTCGAGCGGCGCGGCAGCTACGCGGATGCGGTCGAAGCCTACGGCAAAGTATTGGCCGACAGTCCTGGCGATGTCACGGCCCTGCTGGGGATGGAGCGGTCGTTGACTCCTCTTGGCCGGATTCCGGAAATCATTCCCCTGGTTCGGAACGCGCTGGCCGAGGATTCTACAACCGGAGCCATTTACGCCATCGGCGTTAGAGCCTGGGCGCAACTCGATCAGCCCGACAGCTTGGAGGTGATGGTCGTTCGCTGGGCGGCCCAACATCCCGACGAGGAAACACCGTATCGGGAATGGGGTAGGGCGTTGTTGCGACGACAGCGGCGCGATGCTGCCCGGGACGCGTATCTTCGCGGTCGGTCCGCCCTGGGTGACCCGTCGGCCCTCGCGGCCGAATTGGCGCTCTTGGCCACGAGCGAGGAAGACCACGTAGCGGCGGCGCGCGAGTGGGCTCTTGCAGCCCACCGTCTCCCCGGCTATCGGGCCTCGGCGCTCAACAGCCTGGGGCAGACACCTGAGAGGCAGCGTGAGGCCGTGCTGCGCCAACTCCGGCAAGACACCCTTGTCGTTGCCCGGCGGCTCGAAGCTGAACTTCGGGCACACTGGGGCGATCCGGTTGGTGGTTATGCTCTGTTCGTGACTACGCTGCCCGACGACCCCGTGCAGGCCATCCAGATCATCCGGCAGTTTCTGGAACAACTCCGTAGTCAGCGATCGCCAGCAGTCAGACGCGTGCAAGGGATGGCCTACGAGGGCATCGCGGATCGGTCAACCGGGCCCCAAGCGTCTCGCATGCGGTTGGAGTCGGCCAGGGCCTACGCCGAGGGCGGTGATCAGGAATCGGCCCGCCGCATGCTTGCGAGGTTGGCAGGCGACCCGCGGGCGCCGGCTGACCTGGTGGCGGGGGCCACCGCGACCCTAATCGACGTACTGGTCGCCGAGGGAAGCGTCGAGGATGCTGAGCACAGGCTGGAAGAGTTCCAAGGCGGTCTGAGCGGCGAGGAGCGGCTAGCACTGCGGCGTACCGTTGCCTGGGGTTGGGTCCGCCAGGGCGACCTGGGTCGAGCCGGCCGCCTCGTGGCCAGCGATAGTACCGTTGACGGCCTGGCTCTGGCTGGATACATCGCTCTCTTCAGTGGGGACATTGCCAGTGCCGTCGATCGGTTCCAGGGGGCAGGTCCCTACGCCGGTACCCGCGAAGAGGCCGTGGCTCGAACCACGTTGCTTGCCTTGTTGCAACCCATCGAGGCAGACACCCTCGAGGCATTGGGTGAGGGACTCATGATTCTGCACCGGGGCGACACCGTAACCGCCGTGGCACAACTCGCCGGCGTAGCCGAGAGCTTGCCTGATGCAGGCGGGGGCGCTGAGTTGTACCTCCTCATCGGAAAGGCCGCACTCGCCAACGGAGACATGTCTCGGGGAGAAGCGTGGCTACGGAAGGCTGCCGCAGGTGGCACTCAGGCAACCGCCCCTGCAGCCGAACTGGAACTCGGACGAATGCTGCTAAAGCTTGGCCGGAGGGAGGAGGCCATCGATACCCTGGAACACATGATTCTGTCATACGGGGGAAGCGCCTTGGCGCCCCAGGCACGGCGCCTGCTCGATCAAGCACGCGGTGGGATACCGCGCATATGAGGCGCCGGTCGTTCATCAAGCAATCCGGCGCGGCTCTCGCGGCCGTCTCGCCCCTGGGGTTGGGTGCCGTGCGTTACCTCGGTGAGGCGGGCCCGTGGCTGGTGGTCCCCATGGATGACGCGCAGGACGATCACCTCAAGGCATACGGAGTCACCTTCCGTGCTCTCAAGCGGGGCGTCAAGTGCGAGTGGTTCCTCAACTACCGTGATGGCTCGTTCCTCATTCCGGCAGACGATGCTACGGTGCGCGACGCCCAGCTATCCGGAGTAACCACCGAGTCGGTAAGCGACGGCGCCCTTCTCAGCATCCGGGGTGAAATCGCCGGTGCCAACATGGAGGCCGTTCCGTTGGAGAAGGCACCCGAAGTGGCCGTGTACGCACCGCCGGACGCCGCTCCCTGGGACGACGCGGTCACTATGGCGTTGCAGTACGCCGGTATCCGTTTCGAGACGGTGTGGGACTCAGAGGTGCTTGGGGCGGGGCTGGGAGAATACGATTGGCTCCATCTCCACCACGAAGACTTCACGGGCCAGTATTCCAAATTCTTTCTCAACTATTCCGGCACGGCCTGGCTCAACGCCATGGTAGCTCAGAATGAGTCGATGGCCCGCCAGTTGGGTCAGCCCAACGTACCAGCGCTCAAGCTGGCAGTTGCGGAGTCGATTAGTCGCTTCGTGACCGACGGCGGGTTCATATTTGCCATGTGTACCGCCACAGAGACGCTCGATTTGGCGCTGGCCGGTGCGGACGTTGACCTGGCCGCGAGCTATGCCGACGGCGACCCCATCGATCCCAATGCCGCCTCAAAGATGAACTGGGACCGGTCACTGGCGTTTGAGAATGCGGACCTGGTGCTGAGTCCCACGGTTCCGCAATTCTCCAACATCGACGGCCATCAGGTCAACGCCCCGGCACGGCGTCAATCCTTGGGATCGTTCACGCTCTTCAGCTTCAGCGCCAAGATCGACCCGGTGGCTTCCATGCTGGTGCAGAACCACCGCGAGGTCATTCCCGACTTCTATGGCCTGACGACGTCGTTCACTCGAGGTACGCTCAAGCCCGGTGTTACCATCCTGGCCGACGAACCCGGCGCTCATTGGGTGAAGTACATCCACGGCGAAGCGGGAAAAGGGACCTACACTTTTTTCGGTGGGCACGATCCGGAAGATCCCCAACATCAGATCGGCGACGCGCCAACGGACCTGTCGCTCCATCCACACTCACCAGGCTACCGGCTCATTCTCAACAACGTTCTGTTCCCGGCCGCGAAGAAAAAAGAACTCAAGACATGATGACAGCGGGGGCAGTACCGTGAACCGCTGACCGTCTCGCTTTTCCCCGATTACATTGCCAAGATGGATATTTCTAGCGGGTCCGGCGAGCGGATCCTTTCCGATGTTGCCGCCTTTCTCGCCAAGGAAATTGCCTTGGCGGGTGGTCGTGAGGTGTGTTTCGTAGCAACGGTAGCCGATGACGGCCGGATCACTAAGGCCCGGACTGTGGCTCGCGGTACTCCCGACATGGTGTTGGCGCTTCCCGGCGTCGCAGATCAAGGCGAGATGTTACTCCACAACCATCCTGGCGGGCCGTTGGAGCCGTCGGTAGCGGACCTGAGCATCGCCGCCACTTTGCACGACTCGGGCATCGGCTTCGGCATCATCGATAATGAGGTCCGAGACTTGTACGTGGTCACCGAGGTGCCCCGTGCCAAGGTCCTCGAACCGCTCGACCCCTACGTCGTGGCCGAGACGCTAGGCGAAGGTGGCCCCATCGGAAAAGTATTGGGGCACTACGAGGACCGGCCCAGCCAGCGCGACATGAGCGCCTACGTTACCGACGCATACAATGATGGTGGCGTGCAGGTGCTCGAGGCAGGCACCGGAGTGGGCAAGTCGTTCGCCTATCTGGTACCCGCCCTCGCCTGGGCCAGGCAGAACGGCGAGCGGACGGTGGTCTCGACCAACACGATCAACCTCCAGGAACAACTCGTTGGCAAGGATCTCCCTCTCCTGCGCACCGCGCTGGCGGATGGGGAGTACACTCCCAGCTTCGCCATGCTCAAGGGTTGGCGTAACTATGTGTGCCTGGCTCGTCTGGAACAGGCTGGAACGGGGCAGCAGACGCTGTTGGAGCAGGGCAGGCATGATGAGTTGATGGTGTTGATGGAATGGGCCGGGCGTACCGGGGACGGGTCGCTCAGTGATCTTCCGGTGGCTCCGTCGCCCGACGTGTGGGAAGAAGTCAGCGCCGAATCGGATCTGTGTCCCCGCATCAAGTGCCGCCACTTCGACAAGTGCTTTCTCTTCCGCGCTCGCCGCCGTGCAGCCGAGGCCGACATAGTGGTGGTAAACCACCATCTTCTCGCGTCCGACCTCGCCGTGCGCCAGGCGCAGGACAATTGGCAGGACGCCGCGGTTCTGCCGCCGTATCGGCGTTTGATCCTCGATGAAGCGCACCACCTCGAAGACGTCGCGGCCGGCCACCTCGGCGTTCACGTCACCAGCCGCGGTGTGGTCCGGCTGCTGTCCCGCCTGGAGCGGAACGGGCGGGGCCTTGTCCCCACGCTGGCCCAGGAGCTCGTGTTGCAGGACGATCTGCTTGGCCGGGCCAGCCTCGACTTGGTGCGCGAACGGTTGCAGCCGGCGCTCGCCAGAGCGCGGCAGGCGTCAGAGGGGCTGTTCCAGAGGTTGTTCGAACGGATCGAACAGGAATCGGGCAACACTCTCCGGATCACAGATGAATTTGCGGCGGAGCCGGTGTGGGACGAGGGTCTAACGGTGGATCTCGATGGAGCCATCACTTCGTTCAGGCACATCCGGGACCATGTCGAAACCGTCGCCGACCGGCTGCTCGAAGCCGAGCCGAGCGAACGGCGTCAACAACTGATACAGGAACTCCGTGGTGTTATTCGCCGTTTGGAAAGTATTACCGATGGGCTCAACCGGACCCTGCGACCGGCATCGGGTGGCCCACCAACGGTGCGTTGGTTGGCGCGGGCCGGGAAGCGTGGGACGCACGTGCGGATGTCGGCTGTGCCTCTGGACCTGGCCCCACTGCTGCGCGATCTGATCTTCGACCGGCTCGAAACGGTAGCTCTCACCAGTGCCACGTTGGCCGCGAGCGGTGATTTCGGATTTCTCGAGTCGCGCCTGGGGTTGGACCAGTCGCCGTCGCCCGTCACGGTACGGGAGATTTTTCCTTCACCGTTCGACTATCGCGAGCAATGTCTGTTCGGCGTTCCGGACGACATCCCCGATCCGCGCGAGGATCAGGCGGGCCATGACCAGGCGGTGTGCCGTGTCGTGGTGGATTTGGCCCATGCATCCGGTGGCGGGATGTTCGTATTGTTCACCAGTCACGCGGCACTACGCCGCGTTGCGGTGGCTGTGCGCGGAGAGTTGGGGACACGCCGGCCCCTTCTGGTTCAGGGGGAAGCGCCGCGAGAGACGCTCCTCAAACGTTTCCGCGACACCGGCAACGGTATACTGCTGGGCACGGATTCCTTCTGGGAGGGGGTCGATGTTCCCGGGAACGCGCTGCGGGCATTGGTGCTGACCAAGTTGCCGTTCAAGGTTCCCAGCGAGCCGGTTACCGCGGCTCGTCTGGAAAGATTGGCCGAACAGGACATCGACGGGTTCATGCACTACCTCCTGCCGCACGCCGCACTCAAGTTGAAGCAGGGATTCGGCCGGCTGATTCGCTCGCGCCGAGATGTGGGCGTCGTCTTGTTGCTCGATCCTCGCGTCATCCGGAAGCGGTACGGACCTTTGATACTCGAGAGCCTTCCCTCCGCTGATCGTGCCACGGGGTCGTGGTCCGACATCCTGACACGATGTGAGGATTTTTTCGCACGGCACGGATTGGGTGAAGCCTGGCCCGGCACGGCGGAACACGACACCGGTGCTCCGGTGTCTACGTAAGACAGGATATAGACTGACCTTGCCGATCGTCTCGAAAGCTTCTTCCGGTACTCTGTCGGACCTGCCCGGACTCGAGCGCCGTATGATCGGCCGCGGCAAGCCGGGCGCGCGTTCGAATCGACAGGGGAATCAGCGAGCTTGACTCTTGAAGCCACACATTGACTACGCAAAGTTTTCCCGCCGGAGCCCTGTGGCCATTGGCCTCAGCGCCGTGGTGCACGGGACTCTAGCGCTTGCGCTGATAGTTCTGTTTCGCCGATCACCCGCAGTTGACACCGTCCCCCGCCTGATCGTCCTTGCCGACCATGGACAGCCAATTGAGCACACAATGGTACTCAGCCCTCCCGCGCCCGTGGTCCGGGGGATACCAGACGAACTAGACCTGAGTGTAGTGCCTCGTGTTGTCGAGCGTCGTGGTGCCAGGGCCGCGCCTTTGGCGCTACGCGGAAGGGGACGGTTGCCAGGCGGTGGCGGAGGAGCCGGCCGGCTGGCTCCCAAGTATGAAACCGGGCACCTGTGGGTGGCGCCGCTCCCGTTGACACCGGAAGAAATTGCCAGTCGTCTCGAATACTTTGCCGCCCTCAGCGGTATTGGCGAGGGCGCCGGGGACGGCGAGGGTATGGGCGGCGGTATTCACAGCGAGCTGATAGACAGCGCCGTCACCGCAATCGTGCAGTCCTACCTCGATTCGGTCGCCGGGGAACCCGGTGCGGAATTCCAGGGGCTCCCGTCCTGGACCACTCAAATAGCCGGCTTGGACCTCGGCATCGACCAGAACTGGATCTATTTCGCGGGTCTCAAGATTCCAGCGGCAGTGCTGGCGCTGCTCCCGCTACCACAGGACGCCGGAAACTACTTTCGCGACAAGAACTACGAGTATCTCATGGAGGTCCGGCGCGAAATTTATTATTCCGCATGGATGGCAGATACCAGAGAGGAATTCAAGGAGAACGTTCGCAAGCTCCGGGAACGGAACCAGTACGACCGGGAGATGGCGCGCAACCAGCGCGCTGCGCCGGTGCTGGTCGAGGATTCGACCGATTCGTCAACGGACGACGACCGGGAATCAGGTCGCTAACGCTCGAAGCTGCCTCGGTGTGTTGGGCCCGAGCTAGGGATTCTCTGGCGGCCGAAAGGTACCGTCCTGGTGTATGACCGCCGCAGTCGGACCGAAATCTTCGAGGGACACCCGGCGCATCAATACCACGGCTGCGCCACTGGCGTCCGGTACCGGGCCGACACGCGGACGTTGCACCATAGCAACTACCCGGCCTTTGCGGAAAACCCCACCTGGTCCCAGCGTTAGCTGCAACACGCCGGTTACCCCCAAAGGGCCGCGCAGATTGAATCCCCGGTAGGTCAGGAAATTACCTAGGGAATAGACGATGGGTCGCCCCCGATAGAACTCAATTCCCCGGAGCACGTGAGGCCCGTGGCCGATGACGGCGTCGGCGCCGGCGTCGATTACCTGCCGGCTCCAGCGCCGCAAATCTCCCCGGGGTTCACGTCCCAGGAACTCGGGCCCGTCTGGTGTGTTGACGGCTGCGCTGCCTTCGTTCCCGCCGTGGAACGTCACCACCAGAATGTCTACCAGTGGCCTTATCGAGTCGACCGCAGCCGCGCTGCGCTCCAGATTCAGCAAATCGTAAGAGTGGGCATAGGAGGCGAACCCCATTAGTCCGACCACGGTGATACTGTCACCCCGCCAGACCGTATCGATAGCAATCAGGCCCAGGGGACCTACCACGCTAAGCCCAACGGCGTTGAGGCCCTCGGCTGTTTCTACTCGACCGGCAGGGCCGAGGTCGTTGGCGTGGTTGTTGGCCAACGTCATGTGAGTGAAACCGGCTTCAGTCAGGCGCGGCGCCAGGGAGGTCGGAGTAACGAACGCGTAGCAGTGGCGGCGCACCCGGCCGGCAACCAGACACTTGGCGGGTGTCCCGCTGTCGGCCAGCGTGCTCTCGAAGTTGCCGACCACCAGATCACCGACCAGGAACGGTGCCACCGCCGACAACAGCCCCCGACCGGAATCGGGTGGGATGCCATTGTCGAGGGTGAGCGTCCCGAGGTTGATGTCGCCCACGAACGCTAGTTGCACTGGTTGCGTTGCCCGCGGGGGCCCCAGCACTTCGAGGAATCGTTCGATTTCGTCAGGGGGAAACCGGACCGTTGGGTCCGAGGCCTCGTGGGAAATGACCGTGGGCAGGGGCACCGGGTCGAACGAGTAACTTGGCGAGCCGGCGCATCCGGCACAGGCCAGCACCGTTGCACCGGAAACCAGCAGGACCCGCATGTTAGTTGCCGGCGGTTGTTCTGAGACGGGCTAGACTTTCTTCGCGGCCGACCACGGCCAGCAATTGGTCGACCGGCTCGGACACGGTCGAACCCGTCAACGCCACCCGGATGGGTTGCATGACGTCGCCCACGCTGAGTTCGTTGGCGTGCGCCACCTCACGCAGGGTCTCGACAATTCGATCTGCGTGCCAATCTTCTGGACTGTTGCCTTCGAGGGCTTCGATCACCAGCGCCAGGTTGGTGTTGAAGGCGGCGGCCATCTTGGCGACCAACTTGTCCGCTTTGGCGTCCCGCTCGATCCGGCCGGCATCCAGTCGAACCGCCACCTGTTCCGCGATATGGGTGATGGTGCGGGACCTGGCCTTCACGCTGTCGATGAGGCTTGCCAGATCAGCCCCGCCGGGGTCAATGCCCAACTCCGACAGCGCGTCGCTGACGGGCCCCATCAACGATTGGGAGGGGAGTGCCGAAAGGTATTGGCCGTTCATCCACTCCAGCTTGGCGGTGTCGAAGACCCCTGGTTTCTTGTGGATGGATTCCAGCCTGAACAATCGGATCAGCTCTGCTTCATCGAGGATCTCCCGGTCCTCGCCGGGAGACCATCCCAATAGCGCAAGGAAATTCCGCATTGCCAGGGGGAGGATGCCTTCCTTCTGATAGTCACCAACCGCCGTTGCGTCGTGCCGCTTCGAAAGTTTCTTGCCGTCCGACCCCAGGATCATCGGCACGTGGGCGAATATGGGGGCTTCGTAGCCCAGCGCCCGGTAGAGCGCAATCTGTTTGGGGGTGTTCGACAAGTGGTCGTCGCCGCGGATCACGTGGCTGATTGTCATGGCGTGGTCGTCCGACACCACCGCCAGATTGTAGATCGGTGTCCCGTTGCTTCGAAGAATTATCAGGTCGTCGAGGTCGCGGCCTTGAAACGATGTTGGCCCGTGGACCACGTCGTCCCAGGCGATGGTCTCGTCCGGCATCAGGAACCTGATGGCAAACGGATCACCGGCCGCGAGACGCTGCTCTATACCCTCCGGCGTCAGCCGATGACAGCGACGGTCATAACGGAACGGTCGTTTGCTGCCGGAAGCAGCTTTTCGCTGAGCGTCCAACTCGTCGACCGTGCAGAAACAGCGATATGCTTTTTCATCAGCCAGGAGCCGTTCCGCCTCCGCTCGGTGGCGGTCGACTCCGTCCGCCTGAAAGATCGGCCCTTCGTCGAGGTCGATCCCCAGCCACTCGAGTCCGTCGAGGATCACCTGGGTGTGTTCGTCGGCGGACCTCGCCCGATCGGTATCTTCGACGCGCAATATCAGCGTGCCGCCGGTTTGCTTGGCAAACAGCCAGTTGAACAATGCCGTGCGGGCGCCGCCGACGTGGAGGTAGCCGGTGGGCGACGGCGCGAAACGAACTCGGGGAGCGGCAGGCACCACGTCTCAACCTCGTAGGAAAATGAAAAGGAGCGCCGGGCTGCCACGTGAAGGGCGTTGCGGCACTCCTCGGATGTGGTGACAGCGCACGGAGCGGGAGGGATTCGAACCCTCGATAGGAGCATTACCCCTATGCCGGTTTAGCAAACCGGTGCCTTCAGCCACTCGGCCACCGCTCCCGGGGCTGGAAACTCGCATCCCCCTCGGGCAGATGCAAGCCCGCCACGGACTACCCTGTGATGGCCTCGAGCACCCGCAAGAGACGGCTCTTGACCTCTTCAGCCAACGGTGCGATCTCGTCCTTGCCGCTGACTCCCAGCTGCACCACCGGGTCGATCGCGCTAACGACGCTCTCATCAACATTTTCGCCCTGGTATACCACCACGTTGCACGGTAGCAGGAGGCCGATGTCCGTCTCCTCGCTGAGTGCCTGATGGGCCAGGGGTGGATTGCACGCTCCCAGAATGATGTAAGGCCTGAAATCCGCGTCCAGCTTCTTCTTGAACGTTTCCCGCACGTCGATCTCTGTCAGAACGCCAAAACCCTCGTCTTTCAGCGCCGCTGTGACTTTCCTCACAGTCTGCTCGTAGGGCAGGTCAATCCCGGTT
>CAXMUQ010000103.1:0-4356 GCA_964196605.1 uncultured Acidimicrobiia bacterium | reverse complement strand
CGCGACGGGTGACATCGTGCTCGACAGCATCATGAATCTCGATCCCCAGGTGGATCTCACTGACGTCGATGCCACGCTCACCACGGGCAGCCACATCACCATCACCCTACCCGCTCCCTCCGACCCCAACCGCGAGGATCATCCCACGTTCGTCCAGGCGACGCCCTCGGGCGGCAAAGTCGCCGCCGCCTTGTCCGGGGATACCCTCTCGGTTACCGCGCTGAGCGATTCCACGGGACCGTATCAGATCAATCTGGTTGCGGGCGATTCCACAACCGGCGTCGTTGTTGCGGTCCTCCGCGGGACGGTCGACTCTCTGACCGCGGCGGCGGCAGCGGCTGCCGCCCAGCAAGCGCTCACGGACTCGACGGGATTCAAGTCCGGATACGAGGATGTGGCGGTCGTCGGAGGGGCCTCTTCGGTCGAGGCGGACCTGGTGGGGGACGATGCCGTCAAGAACCCGTTGCTGACCGTCAACTTCGCAACCAAACACCTGGGGTGGTACTACCAGTTCAAGCGGCGCCTCAACGAAAAATTCGGCATCGCCTTCGGCATCGATTTCAACGTCCTCAATCAATTCTCCTCCTACAGCTCAAGCGACCAACAGGCGGCGAGTGGCGTTTTTCGAATCTTCGGAGGATGGAGGGCGTTCGGCACCGCCCAGACGACCTCGGGGAACGTGATCTACAAGATCGAGAATCGGCACCGTCTCGGCGCCGGCATCACTCCCAACCAACTCGGATCCGACGGGGGCTCGTCCCTCAGTACGGCAAGCTTCAAAGACTGGGGTTGGGGTATGACGGCCCTGTATTGGAAGCAGACGTTCAAGGGAAGACGCTACAACATCGTCGTCGGGGAAATGAACCCGTCATCGTTCGCTGACGTGTACCTGCTACACAGCACCTGGAAGAATTTCATGAACCAGGCATTCTACAACAACCCAGCCAACGGCTTACCGGCTCAGGGGATTGGGGTGGCAGCGACCGCGGGCCTGATGGGGAACTGGTACGCCTCGGCTGGGCTCCACGATGCCAACGGCTCGCCAACGTCACTCGGTGTGGACACGTTCTTCGAAGACCGCGAGTACTACACCTGGATCGAAACTGGCTTGAGGTTGGGGGCCGGTACCAACCACGCAGAAACCGTCCACGTGAACGCCTGGCATCAGGACCCCCGAGCGGAGGCTGGTGTGGAGGAGTCCTGGGGGCTGACGTTCTCGGCCAGTACGGTGATGGCCCGTCGGTGGATCCCATTCTTGCGAGCCGGATACAGTGAAGGTGATGCGGCCAAGGTCCGCTTCATCGTCGCCGGCGGCGTGGGCCTCCGACTTCGGGGGTCCGACTTCCTCGGCGTGGCAACCAGCTGGAGCGGCCCCATCGATCCGACCCTCAGGAATCAGATGACCTTCGAAGCGTTGTACCGCCTGCAGCTGACCGAGAACATGACGTTGACGCCTGATCTGCAGTTCACCATCCACCCGTCGCTGACGCTAGCCCGGGATGTCCTCGCCGTCCTTGGAGTCCTGCGAATGCGGATCGCACTCTAGCCCCGGTGGGGCCACAACGCCTACCTTCTGCCCTCCCCGAGCAAACCACACCACAAAACAAATCCCGCCAAGCGACGTAACGCCAAGCGGGATCACCATATCACTTCAGTGGGCCTGGGAAGATTTGATCCGCAGGAAGGCCCCAATCACGACACTTGCCGTCAGTCTTACGATGGACCACGTGATCTGCCGTCATTTCGGTTCCATCATGTCGTACTTTGTCGGCATCTCTAGACACCAAGGTCGAAGCGATCAAGGTGCATGACCTTGTCCCACACCGCAACGAAATCATTCACGAACTTCTGCTGAGCGTCGGCACAACCATACACCTCCGCCAACGCCCGGAGTTGGGAGTTCGAACCAAAGATGAGATCGACGGAGGTCCCGGTCCACTTGACCTCGCCCGAGCGATCGCGCCCCTCGAACACGCCCTCTGACGTCGAGGACGCTTCCCACTCCGTGTCAACGTCCAGCAGGTTCATGAAGAAGTCGTTGGTCAACGTCTCGGGCCGGTCGGTGAAGACGCCGTGTCGGGTTTGACCGACATTGGCGTTCAAGGCCCGCAGGCCGCCCACCAGCACCGTCATCTCGGGCGCACTCAGATTGAGCATGAACGACTTGTCGACCAGCATCTCCTCCGCCGACCGCGTGTGACCATCGGCGAGGTAATTGCGGAATCCGTCAGCGGTCGGCTCGAGCACGGCGAAGGAATGCACATCGGTCTGTTCCTGAGCCGCGTCCGTGCGCCCTGGCGAGAAGCGAACCCGCACGTCGTGCCCCGCATTCTTCGCGGCCTTTTCGACGGCGGCGCACCCGCCTAACACGATCAAGTCGGCTAGTGAGACCTTCTTCCCGCCGGACTGCGAGTTGTTGAAGCCGGTTTGGATCTGTTCCAGAGTCGACAGCACGCTCCCCACTCCGGCCTGTTTGTTGACCTCCCAATCCTTCTGGGGCGCCAGGCGGACGCGGGCCCCGTTCGCGCCACCGCGCTTGTCTGTGCCGCGGAAAGTGGACGCCGACGCCCAAGCCGTCGAGATCAGTTGTGAAATGGATAGGCCCGACGCGAGCATTGTGGCCTTCAGGGCGGAGACGTCCTGCTCGTCGATCAGCTCGTGATCGATAGCTGGGACCGGGTCCTGCCACAGCAGTTCCTCAGTCGGAACCTCAGGGCCGAGGTAGCGTGACAGTGGTCCCATATCTCGGTGGGTCAGCTTGAACCACGCACGGGCGAAGGCGTCGGCGAACTCATCCGGGTTCTGGTGGAAGCGCCGCGAGATCGGCTCATAGATGGGATCGAACCGTAGCGACAAGTCCGTCGTGAGCATTATCGGGGCGTGTCGCTTAGACGGATCGTGCGCATCCGGCACCGTGTTGTCGGCCGCCCGATCCGTGGGACGCCACTGCACCGCACCGGCGGGACTCGTCGTCTTCTCCCAATCGTAATCGAACAGGTTGTCAAAGAAGCCATTGTCCCACTTGGCCGGCTCGGTTGTCCATACGCCCTCCAAACCACTGGTGATCGTGTCATTGCCCTTGCCGGTGCCGAAGGTGTTTTTCCATCCGAGGCCCTGCTCCGCGATGGTGGCACCCTCCGGCGCGGGACCGACGTATTGGCCGGCATCGGCGGCACCATGGGTTTTGCCGAACGTGTGGCCCCCGGCGATGAGTGCCACCGTCTCCTCGTCGTTCATCGCCATACGAGCAAACGTCTCGCGAATGTCCACCGCGGCCGCGAGCGGATCCGGGTTCCCGTTGGGCCCCTCCGGGTTCACATAGATCAAGCCCATCTGCACCGCGCCGAGCGGATTCTCGAGGTCCCGCTCGCCGGTGTAGCGATTGTCTCCGAGCCACTCGTTCTCAGACCCCCAGTAGATGTCCTCGTCGGGCGACCACGTATCCTCGCGCCCGCCCGCGAAACCGAAGGTCTTGAATCCCATGGATTCCAGGGCACAGTTGCCGGTCAGGATCATCAGGTCGGCCCAGGAAATCTTCCGGCCGTACTTCTGCTTGACCGACCAGAGCAACCGGCGGGCCTTGTCGAGGTTTGCGTTGTCGGGCCAGCTATTCAGGGGTGCGAAGCGAAGAGTGCCGGCGCCCGCGCCGCCGCGGCCGTCGCCGACGCGGTATGTGCCCGCGCTGTGCCAGGCCATCCGAATCGTGAGCGGCCCATAGTGGCCGTAGTCCGCCGGCCACCAGTCCTGCGATGTAGTCAATACCTCTATGATGTCCCGCTTCACAGCATCGAGGTCGAGTGTTTTGAACTCCGCAGCGTAGTCGAAATCCTCGCCCATGGGATCGGACTGAGGAGAGTGCTGATGGAGGATTTTCAGGTTTAGCTGATTCGGCCACCACTGTTCCGTAGCGGATTTCCCCATCGCCGTGTTGGCGCCCGACATCGGGCATTGGCTTACACTGTCTGACACTCGTTCCTCCTGAAAGTGGATTTGGATAGTTGAATACTCTGGGTTTTTGAGGTCGTCGCTTCAGACTCCGTCCGCAGCCTGGGCTGTTGCGAGACCACGCAAGCGATCCTGGCGTAATTCATATTGTCCAACTGCCGGACGTGATTTACCGGCAATAGGTCTTGTCGATCGTGTCGCCAGCCTACTCGGCTTCCTAGAGTACGTCCGCAGGCAAATGCGTGCAATGTTTTGACCTACTTCACGACCTGATCTCCCGTCAGTCGCCCAGCGTCATGAGAAGGTCGTTGAGCGACAATGGGCCCGGGTGGATTTGAATCACGGGGGAGCAGGAAAGACAAATCCCACCTCGCGTCGTAGCGGCAAACTGTGCCGCCTTGCCGGATGAGG
>CAXMUQ010000102.1:0-8679 GCA_964196605.1 uncultured Acidimicrobiia bacterium | reverse complement strand
CCTCCCTGGGCTCGGACGAATGGCTCAGCACCACCAACCGTTCGATCACTTCGGTCCGGCGAAACGGCAGGGGGTTGAACAAGGCCAGTATCGTCTCGGCGTCCCCGTCGGGTGTGGCAGCAACCCTCGGCGCCAGCGCGCGGAGGTGATCGCGCACCAGCTGGTCGCCGGTATGCTGCACGCTGTCGAATCTTGTCACCATGGCCTGGTGCACCGGATCGACGCTGCAGCCACAGATGGAATCGTGCGGGTGATTCTTTAGCAGCGACTTCCAGGCGCTCTCGATGAAAGCGCCCGGATACTCCCTGGCGCCGAGAAAGTGAGTGTAGGCCGCCAACGGCTCGACCACTCCAGTGAGTAGGGACTGGGTGGCATCGTTGGCCTGTTTGAGATACATCCTGGCCGACCACACGCCGGGAAGAATGAACTGCCGTTTGCCGCCAAGAAATTCGCCACGGTACCGTCGGCGAGCAATGCCTCCTGCTTTGACGGCTTCGAGGTATTCGCTGAGGCTGGCGTGAACGAACTCCGTGTTGGGAAACGCTTGCCGCAGAGCGGTGAGCACGTCACCCATTTGCTGCTGCGGTGGGTCGTGGTCACAACCGTTGCTAAGAAGACAGAGATCTCCCTGGGCCAGCGGGCGCATGCGCTCGAACAGGGCGCCCACCCGGGCTGCGGCCCTCGCCGGGTCGATGGCGCGCTCAGTCGACGCTTCCGACATGACGTCGAAACCAAGCCCAGCGGCGGCGCAGTAACCGTCGCACTGGTTGACCGCGGTGACAACACTGCCGTCAGGCGCTTGCCATTCGAATTCCCAGCCAAGCTCGTCGATTTCGTCACCGGTACCGCGAGTGAATACGAAGGTGTCTATGCCGGCGAGCCGGAGGAGTTGCGGCATCTGGGCAATGTGGCCGAATGAGTCGGGGAGGTAGCCGACCTTCTGGGGCGGGCCAACCTGACGAGCCACCCGGTCTCCCACGACGAGGTTCCGCACCAACGCCTCCCCGCTCACCAGAAACTCGTCCGGGAGGACGTACCACGGACCGATAGCCAACGCGCCCTGCTGTACCAGCCGGGACACCCGAGGCCGGTCCTCGGGATGAATCTCGAAGTAGTCCTCGAGCAGGACGCTCTGTCCGTCGAGGAGGAAGTGATGAAAATCGGGATCGTGCTCCAGGGAGTGGAGCGCGCGGCGGACGACATCGACGAAGCGCACCCGGAACCGGTCGAAGGGGAGGTACCATTCCCGGTCCCAGTGGGTGTGGGATACTACGTAGGCCCGGCTAGGCCATGGTTCAGGGCGTTCCGTCATGCAGATTCCGGTGGCCGATACCGAGAGAAGGCCCGGTGCCGCGGGGTGGCGCTATCCGACGAATTCGAGGTCTTCCATGACCGCAAGGTATTTGCCGGCGTGAGGACCGGAAGGATGATGCAGCCAGATGCGGCCACCGCCGCCCTGTTGGTCCAATTCACCGTGGTAGACCTGGTCGAGGGCTACCCATTCGGGGGCATCGGAATCTCTCCGGCGCAGTCTGAATTGGGCCATGGGTCAACCCTCCTGCTAGGAATCCAGAACGCGCGCCACCACCACAGTGACATTGTCCGATCCTCCACCATCCAGCGCCATGTGCAGCAGTTTGTTGCAGATGGCTTCGGCGCTGTCGGCAGAAGCAAGTTGCTCCCGCAACTCGACGTTGGACACGTGTTTGGTCAAGCCGTCGGTAGCGAGGAGAAGCATGTCGTCTGTTTGAAGGTCCAGAGTGTATACCTCCGGCATGGCGGTACCGCCGATGGCGCTCGAGAGTATATGGCTGAAGGGCGAATGTTCGGCCGTTACCGGCGACATGACGCCCTGATCGACCAGATCCTGTGCGATGGTTTGGTCGCGGGTGACCTGGCTCAATTCTCCTTTGCGGAACAGGTAGCAACGACTGTCTCCCACCTGAACCACATAGGCCCGGCGATTGACGACCTTTACCAGGGTCAGGGTAGTAGCCATCCCCTCCCGCTCGGGATGAGCTTCCCCTTCCTGCTGGACATCCTCGTGGGTACGCATGACCGCCATGCGCAACTCATCGATGAACCGCTCCTCGGCGGCTTCATCGACGGTGTAGTAGCAGCGCATTGCCTGGGTGACGTAACGGGCCACGTTCTCCAGCGCCGTTTTGCTCGCCTTCTCCCCAGCCGCCAACCCACCGACCCCGTCGGCAACCATCAGCAGCGCGGCGCGGCCGGGTCCCGTCAGCTGACCCAACTTGGTGTCGGGCAGGCTGGTTTGCTCGATCTCGACAAGCTTCATGAGCGACGCAATGAGGAACTGGTCCTCATTGACCGTGCGGACCTTCCCTACATGGGTGCCTCCGCTGGCATCCATCCCACCACTCTTGAGCGCCATCCAGTACTCCTCAGCGATTCGGGTCTGCTCGAAGAATGGAGGTCCCCTTGCCGGGAGGCAAGCCCACACTATTGCTAGAGATAGGGAGAGAACAGGCGGGCAACGCCATCGCGCAACCGGATCGGCAGTGCCCTCCCATTGACCTGGGCCAGAGTCACCGGCCGGGCCGCTTTCCGTTTGGCGGCTATGAGCGGCTCCAATGCGTCCGCCAGCTTGGGGTCGTAGCACTCGACGTTGAATTCGAAATTCAATCTCAGGCTGCGGGCGTCCCAGTTGGATGAGCCAAACATGACCCAATGCCGATCCACGACGAGGAGTTTGGTGTGGTCGAACGGCGGCCGGGTGAGACGGACAGTCACCCCCCTGACCAGCAGTTGCCACAGCCCCGCGGTACTGGCCCACTGCACGAAGCGGAGGTTGTTCTCCTCGGGAATCATCACCTCAACCTCGACCCCGCGCATAGCAGCCGTGTTGAGCGACGTGACGAGCGTTTGATCAGGGAGGAAGTACGGCGTCACGATCTCAATCCGCTCTCGCGCCTGGGCGATGGCGCCGAGGAAGGTCCAGCGATGAGTTTCGAAATTCTCGTCGGGGCCGTCGGGAATGCCCCTAGCAAGGGAAGTGCCAACAGAATCGAGCGGTGGCCGCCAAGGATCGTCTTCCAGCGCCTCCCCGGTAGTGAACAGCCAATCCTCGGCAAAACTGTCAAGGAGTTCGCGCACTACCGGTCCTTCGATACGGAAATGTAGATCCTGGATCGGGTGAGCCGACTCGAATTCCAGCAAACTTCCCTCACGGATGTTCATCCCTCCGGTGAATCCGGTCCGACCGTCGGTTACCAAAATCTTCCGGTGGTTCCGCATGTTCATGTAGGTCATCTGGGCCGGTATCCAAGTATCCAAAAACGTGGCGACCCTGACGCCACGGTTGGCCAGCACCTTGGTGATCTTTGGCTTGCCGTACTTGGCCCCGACACCATCGACGAGGACGCGGACATCCACGCCGCGCCCGACGGCCCGGACGAGCGCCTCCACGAACATCTTCCCGGCGACATCGTAGTCGAAGATGTAGCTCATCATGGCGATGCTGACGGACGCTGATTCGATCGCCTCCAGCATAGCCGGATAGGCTTCCTCGCCGTTCACCAACGGCACGATGCGATTGCCATCGGTCAACGGCTGGCGGGTAATCCCGTCGACCATAAGTGCCAGGGTGGCGAACGGGTCGCCCTGGGGAAGCATGGCGCCGCTCTCCTGCTGTGACAGGGAAACGACGCCGCTCGAATCCGGCGGGAGGAACAGCGGCCTTCGGCGAAGCCTGCCGGCCTTGCGCTGCAGACGGTTGACGCCGAGTACCGTGTAGAGAACGGCCCCTATGAAAGGCGACAACCATATGAGACCGGTCCAGCCGATGGCTGCCCTGACGTCCCTTTTGTAGAGGATAGCGTGGGCCGAGGTGACGACCGCCAGGGCGAACGCGGCCAGGGACACGACCCAGGGCCATGAAGATTTGATAAAGTCTGTCACAAGTGTCCGTGAAGCGGCAGGAGCGTGAGTCCGAACGATTCTACCGGCCACTCACTTCTCCAGCAAGTGGCGGGACCAGCAGTAGTGGGTTTGCGCGCGAGCATGAGCATCACTGTCAGGAATTCTACCGAGACATGGGTCAGTAGTCGACCCGCCCATATCCGTAACAGTGCCAATACCGCTATGAGCCAGCGTGTGTAATGATGGCACGTCATCGGTACGTCCATGCAGTGTACTTCTTCCCGAGATCGGATCATGATCATCAACGTCAAGCATCCATCGACATGGCGCCAGGCGCGATTCGCATGGTTAGTCGCAGGACTCGCGGCCGTCCCCACCGCCGCCGCCGTAGCACAGCAAGACACGACAAAAGCGCCCATCGAACTCGAACCAATCACGGTGACGGCGACGCGAACGCCGCAGCGGGTGTTTCGAACCGCCAATCCAGTGTTCGTGGTCGACACGGCCGGCATTCGGCGCCAGACGCCCAACACGGCGGCCGATCTGTTCCGCGTCCTCCCGGGCCTCGACATCACCGGGGTCGGCCCCAACCAGATCCGGCCCATCATTCGTGGTCAGCGGGGACAGCGCATTCTCCTGCTGGAGAACGGGTTGCGGCTTAACAACGCCCGGCGCCAGCAGGACTTTGGTGAACTCCCTGCCCTGGTCGATGTCAATCAAATCAATCGGGTAGAGGTAGTTCGTGGTCCCCTGTCGGTCCTCTACGGCACCGATGCCATCGGTGGCGCGGTCAATCTCATCAAGCGGATCTACCCCAGCGCGGCCAGTGAAGGTGTCCAAGGCCACGTGTCGTTCCTGGCCAGTGGCCGCGACGACCAGGTGCGCCCCAATGGTGCGATCGCGTGGCGCGGGGGCAGAGTCGGGGCGCAAGCCAGCGCCACCTATCGCAAGGCCCAGGAATACACCGCGCCGGCGGGAACGTTTGGGGACATAACGTTGCCGACGGAGACGACGGTGTTCGATACCGGGGTTCAGGACGAGAGCTATGAACTCGGGGTCGGTGTCGACGTTAGCGAGCGACACGCGGTATATGGCGAAGCATCATACTATCAAGCGCGTGACGCCGGCTTCGGTCGCATCGACGAAGCCTTGTTCGGTCCGGGCACGCCCTTGATTCAGATCCTTTATCCCAACCAGGAGGTCTCGCGCTTCACACTAGGGTATGAGGGCAAAGCGTTGGACTGGGGCATTGCTGACCGCGCAGGCATCAAGGCCTACTACGGGCGCAACGAACGGGATCTCGACTTCAATGTATTCATTCCCTTCGGACCGGGGGCGGGGCTGGCCCAGACCTCGGAAGGCTTCACCGACGTCAAGACGGCCGGTGCCCGGCTCGAGGCCATGAAGGTCGTCGGCGGACGCCACCTGCTGACGTACGGACTGGATTTCTTCCAAGACCACAGCGACAACACTCAGGTCTCAACCACAGTCTTCATCGGCGGTGGACCGCCACCGTCGGTGGACTCGACGCCGTCCGTGCCTAATGCCACCTATCGGAGCGGCGGTGCCTTCATCCAGGGAGAATTTCACCTGGGTAACCGATTCACGACTGTTATCGGCGTTCGTGGGCAAGAGGTGCGAGCCAAGACCCGGGAAACCCCCGGGCTCTCTCAACCGCCGATTGAGAGTGTCGATCGCACGGTGGTGGGGTCGGCCAACCTGATGTTTGCCCTGACACGCGATTTCAACCTGATCGGGGCCATCGGCCGTGGGTTCCGGGCGCCCAATATCGTAGAATTGTTCTTCAACGGCTTCACGCCGGAAGGTCAGGCGTTCCAGCAGCCCAATCCGGACCTCGAAGCCGAGACGAGCGTGAACGTCGACGTCGGTTTCAAGTGGCGGCAGCGGAACTTGTACCTGGAGGCGTTCGCCTACCAGAACACCATCCACAACGGCATCCGCATCGCTGCCACGGGCGACACCACATCGAGTGGGTTTCCGGTGCTGCAGAACGTCAACGTCGAGCAGCTCCGTTTCCGTGGTGTGGAACTGATGGCCCAGGTGGGACTGGGAGCCGGGTTCTGGATCGAGGGCAACTACGCTCATCAATCGTCCGAGGACGTCAATGATCCTGCCAACCCGGTTGGTGATTCCTATTCCGACAAGGTCGTCGGAGAGCTGAGTTACCGGCCCCCGACCGGTCCGTTCATGTTGGCCTATCGCGTCCGCCACAATGGCGAACAGAAGGACAACGTCCCAGCGGGGAGTGCCATAGGCCTCGTGCTGCCGGCGTTCACCGTGCACGAAGTGTACGGCTCGGTGCGCCTGCCGGACCTGGCGAGGACGCGGAACACCCTGAGCCTCACGGTGCGGAACCTGACGAATACGCTGTACGCCGAATTCGCCAACACCACCGGGCTGTTCCGTCCCGATCCCGGCCGAAACGTCATCGTTACCTGGACGACAGCCTTCTAACCGAACCCGACCGCCTCAAAAGGAGCGCATCATGCGCAATGCAGTCCACTACATCCCGATCGCGACCACTGTGTTCGCACTGGCGTTCGCCATCGTGGTGCTGCGAGGGTGGCGCAGGGAGCCGACCAAACTTCACCTGGCATGGTGGGGGTTCGGATTGCTCATGTACGGCCTGGGGACCCTCACCGAATCCTTGACCACCCTGTTCGGTTGGCACGAGGGCGTGTTCCGGATGTGGTACATCTCGGGCGCACTGCTGGGAGGAGCCCCCCTCGCCCAAGGCACCATCTATCTCCTCCTGAACCGGCGAACGGCTCATATCCTGACAGCCGTGCTGGTACCCGTCATCACCGTCGCGGCCGTGTTCGTCCTCCTCAGCCCGATCAACTATGCCGCTGTCGAGTCATACCGGCTTTCGGGCGCCGCGCTCGAGTGGAGCTGGGTGCGCCTGTTCAGCCCGTTCATCAATCTGTACGCGGCGACGTTCCTCATCGGGGGTGCCCTGGTGTCGGCCTGGCGCTATCGCACCCAAGTGGCGATGCGCCATCGATACCTAGGAAACATCTCCATCGCCATCGGTGCCTTGTTGCCCGGCATCGGCGGCACGTTTACCAGGTTCGGCCACGTAGAGGTGCTGTACGTCACGGAGTTCCTCGGATTGGCCCTAATCTGGCTGGGTTATCAGACGATCGTGCGGGGAGGTCGGCAAGCGGCACTTGAACCATCGGTCGACGGTGAGCCTTCACCGGCTCCCGCTCCGAGCTCCTAGCTGTCCCTGCCGGAGGTTGCACCATCACCGCATGAAGCAGTTTTCACGGCGATCTCACCGAGACTTACTCCCCGGCATGACACGCTTCAGGGGTAGGTCCTGAGGAGTCGCCATGAGCAAACGCCAAGTCGTACTGCCCAGCAACGCCGTCATCGCGAGGCAATTGGAGGAGGTTGCCCGCCTGCTCGAAGAGCAGGCCGCCAACCCGTTCAGGGTCCGGGCCTATCGCCAGGCCGCAACCACCGTTGAGCGCCTGGGAGAACCGGCCGCCGCCCTGTGTGTCCGGGAGGGTCCCGAGGGCCTAATGGAACTTCCCGGCATTGGCCCCAGCCTGGCGCGTGCCGTCCACGTCATGGCGCGTACGGGCCACTTCCCCATGCTCGAGCGCCTCCGGGGTGAACACGACGCCGAGGCGTTGCTGGCGTCGATGCCCGGTATCGGACCCGTGCTGGCGGAACGGCTGCACCATCAACTCGGCATCGAGACACTCGAGGCATTGGAGATCGCGGCTCACTCAGGACGACTCATCAAGATTCCGGGCATCGGGGCCAAGCGCGTGGCCGACATCACAGACGCCC
The DNA here is from genome assembly GCA_964196605.1 of uncultured Acidimicrobiia bacterium. GTDB lineage: Bacteria > Gemmatimonadota > Gemmatimonadetes > Gemmatimonadales > GWC2-71-9 > N074bin45. The sequence goes on along the minus strand of CAXMUQ010000102.1, from coordinate 975 downwards.
TGGCCGGCCGGCTGGGACGCCTGGTAGCCCGCCATCCCGCAACATGGGACCCTCCGGTGTCCGATCTGTTGTGGATCGATCGCGACTACCGCAGGGAGGCCACCCTCAGCCGTTTACCTCGCATCGCTCCCCGCCGGTTCAATCCGCGTAAAGCCCGGTGGCTGTCGGTGCTCCACACCTCCCGTGGGGGCCGCCATTATACGGCCATGTATTCCAACACCCCGCGGGCGCACCGCCTGCACCGGACAAAAGACTGGGTCGTCATCTACTACGACGGCCACGACGGCGACGGTCAGGCCACCGTCGTCACCGAATACCAGGGGTCCATGAAAGGGCAACGGGTGGTGCGCGGTCGGGAGCTCGAGACTTGGCAGTATTACCATGGGCATTTTCCGCGGGCTTCGGCTTGACGGCTTGACGGCTCAAGCGGGGGGGAGGTATGGTCGGTTGGGTGTGCGTTACACTACGCACTACCCACTACGCACTACGCACCCAGAAGACGGGATCACATGTCACGACTGTTCATCGTTTTCCTTTGCTTTACGGTCATGGCTTGTGACGAGCGTGCCTCCCAGGCGCCAACGCGTATCGTGCTCGACGGCAGGTTTGCCGATTGGGAAGCGGTGAAGCCCGTAGGCGGTGAGGCTGTGGCCCCCGGTACGACCGCGGGACTGGGGCGGCTGTGGGTTGCCAACGACGAGTATTCCCTGCTGGTACGGTTTGAAGTCGCGCCGGAATTGAGTGCCCAAGCGGACAACGACCTCGAGTTGTGTCTGGACACGGACGACGACGGCGATACGGGCCGTTCGGTCCATGGTATTGGCGCGGAGATGTGCTGGCGTTTCGGTGACCTGCGAGGGACGTTCGTCAGCGCCGCAGGTGAAATCGAGATCGAGCAGGCAGTTGTTAAAGTAGAAACCGAATCCAAAAGTTCGTCCGAGCAACTTCAAGAAGCCCTCGACGAACTCGACCGAC
>CAXMUQ010000101.1:0-4912 GCA_964196605.1 uncultured Acidimicrobiia bacterium | reverse complement strand
GCACGGAGCAGGAGCCGCCCGGGATTTCGCAGCCTGATGGTCCGCTTGCTCACCGGTTTCACCGATTGGAGGAATCGGATCGAGCCGATCGCCACTGGTGTCGTCCGCCGCCGGCTCCACAGGTGGATGGCCAGCGGGACTGCTAGTGTTGCCAGGGCGCCGAGCCAAGCGGCGGCGGTGACGCCCATCAGCGCCAGCGCTCGCGGTTGATGAGGAACGTCCTAAGTGCTCGGTCGACCGGCTGGTCCATGGTGAGCGTTTCGAACCGGGCGCCGCGGTCTTCCAATTGGTGTCGGATCCGGCCGAGCTCACTCGACTGGGCTTCTTGGTAGGAGGCGCGGGCCCTGTCCGCGTCTACCTCGATGTGGGCACCTGTCTCGATGTCCTCGAAAGTAGTTGCCCCGTGCCAGTCGAGATCGCGTTCGCGACGTCCAATGATGTGCATCACCAGGGTTTCGTGCCGCAGCGTGGTGGTGCGCCGCACCATGTCGAAGATTTCGTCGGCTCGTTGGTGGAAGTCCGTCAAGATGACGGTGAGTCCCCGGCCGCCGCCTTCGGCTACGGCGTGCTCCGCTGAGCGCCAATCAGGCCAACGTCCTCGTGGTTCCAGCCGTTCCAGTTGATGGAGCACGCGATGCAGGTGTTGGTGGCCCCGTTGAGGCGGGATGGTAACGAGGCGTTCGTCGCTAAGTACTACCAACCCCACCGCGTCGCCCTGACGCTCACCGAGGAGGGCCAGGGCGGCGGTGAGCACGCGGGCATAGTCGAACTTGGTGAGACCGTCCTCCTCGTGAGCCATCGAACTGCTGGCGTCGAGCACCAAACGAATAGTGAGACTGGTGTCCGTTTCAGTTTCCCGAACAAAATATCGGTCGGACCGACCGTACAGTTTCCAGTCCAGGCGCCTAGGATCGTCGCCAGGCTGGTAGCTGCGGTATTGACTGAATTCCATCCCAGGCCCGCGCATCCTGCTGGGATGTACGCCGTACATGAAGCCGTCCACCACGGTCCTGGCGGCCAGCACCAAGTCGCCCAGTCCTGCGAGGACTTTGGGGTCGAGAAAGCGGTAGGCGCGGTACGGGGTAGCCGACATCGAGCAGGGGTCCGGCCCGAATCACCCTAGGGGGCTCTTGGGTTCGGGGACGTCGTCCAGCAGCCGCCGAGTGACGTTATCCGAATCGATACCCTCGGCTTCGGCCCTGAAGTGAACAATCAACCGGTGGCGCAGAACCGGCGCGGCCACGGCACGGATGTCATCCAGGGTAACGGCCAGCCGTCCGTGGATAAGCGCGCGCGCCTTGGCAGCCAGTACCAGTGCCTGGCCGGCCCGGGGTCCGGCCCCCCATTGAACCCACTCACGCACGTACTCGATGAGCGACGTTCCGGGTCGGCTGGCCCGGACCAGGTGCGCCGCGTAGGCCAAGGGGTCGTCGCCGATGTGGATTTGCCGGGTGGTGGCCTGGGCGTGGAGGATCTCTTCTCCGGTCATGACCGGCTCGGCACTGGGAGCGGCCCCTCCGGTGGTGCGCCGGAGGATGTCGATCTCCTCGCCCTCTTCCGGGTAGGCCACGCGGATGTACATGAGGAACCGGTCGAGCTGTGCCTCCGGAAGTGGATAAGTGCCGGTCTGTTCGATAGGGTTCTGCGTTGCCAGGACAAAGAACGGGCGGTCAAGTGAATAAGTTGTGCTGCCGTATGTGACTTCGTACTCTTGCATGGCCTCGAGCAGCGCTGCCTGGGTCTTGGGTGGAGTGCGATTGATTTCGTCGGCCAGGACGATGTTGGCGAACAGCGGTCCCTGGACGAACTTGAAGAACCGCTTGCCCGTGGCGTGATCTTCCTCTAGCACTTCGGTGCCTACTATGTCCGAAGGCATGAGGTCGGGGGTGAACTGGATGCGCCTGAAGCTGAGCGCCACCGCGTCGGCCAGCGTCCTTATCATAAGCGTCTTGGCCAGGCCCGGGACGCCTTCGAGCAATCCGTGGCCACCCGCCAGGAAGGTGATCAACAATTCCTCGATGGCCCGCTCCTGGCCGACGATGACCGTGCCGATTTCCTGGCGCAGTGTATCGAGCCGTTGCAGGAGTTGGTCCAGCTCGGCTTCGGTAGTGATGGGTGAGGTGTGGGTCATGTGAAGGCCGTGGCGTCAGCGAGTCATGGCGTGAACGACGATGTTCACGCCGAACCTAGTATTGTCTTGCGCATAGAACCGCTTGTTGCGGAAATCGTAGTCCCACTCGCAGCCATAGTCCTTGTTGCTGTAAAGGACTCCGATGCGGCCGTCGATGGTGATCGCCCTGAGATAGTCGTGGATCAAGTCGTCACCCCAGCCGTTGAGTTCGATTGAGGTGGCCGGCGGGCCGTTGCCGAAACGGAAAAAGGCTCGGTAGAGGTCGTGGTCGTTGGGCAGCTTGGCCAGGGCTTCTGGTCCGAATATTTCCGCCATCTGTGCCTCGAACGAGGTGGCGAACAGCCCGTCGATATCGTGGTTGCAATCATCCACGAATACGAAGCCTCCGTTGCGCACGTATCGCTCGAACACCGCCCGTTCCCGAGTGCTGAACTGCACCAGACGGTGGCCCGCCAGATAGGTAAAGGAAGCGTCGAGCACGGCCTCGCTCTCCAGCGCCACCACCTGTTCCCGGGTGTCGACCGGAATGGTGGTGTACTCCACCAACGAGTGGAGGAGGTTCGACGGCATGCGCTCGTCGACGTTCCAGTCGCCGGACTGGTAGCGGAGGCGGGTGAAGGTGAAGCGATGCGGCGGGTGGCTGGTAGCGGGTGGCTGGTGGCTGGATGTCACGACCCGAACACCCACTGCTCGCCGATCAGACACCATGTGCCACTTGCCACCCGCCACCAGCCGCCAGCTAATTCACACCGCATCCGACAAGCTGGTAAAGGTAAAGTCCCGTACCCGCATCGGCGGTATCAAGTACCCCCTGGAGCGTTCCGGCCGTCCCAACTCGTCGAGATTGTTGAGCATGATCACCGGGCTCTCGTTGAACCGGAAGTTCTTCACCGCGTGCTTGATGCTGCCGTTTTCGATGAAGAACGTGCCGTCTCGTGTCAGGCCGGTGTAGAGCAGTGTCTGCGGGTCGACAGTACGGATGTACCAGGTTCTGGTCACCAACACACCCCTGCGCGTGTCACGGATCAGATCCTCGAGAGACGCATCGCCTCCGGCCATGATGAAGTTGCCGGGCGCCGGCAGCGCGTGGGCGCCATGTTTCTGCGCCCAGAAGCGCGAATAAAACAGGTTCTCGACCACGCCGTTCTTGATCCAGTCGGTGCGTTCCCGCGGCCGTCCGTCCCCCAACCAGGGTGAAACCGGCACTTCGGTGTTGCTGGGGTCGGAAGTGATGGAGACGCGTTCGTCGAGCAGCTGCTCTCCCACCCGTGTGCCCCCACCTGGTTTTGCCATGAAGCTCCGGCCCTCGTCTGCTCGGCGCGCGCTCATGTTGAATATCATGTTCTGGATCAACCCAACCGAGGCTTCCGGTTCCAGGATGACGGTATAGCGCCCCGGTTCGATGGCCCGTGCCTCACGGCTGGCGACCGCTTTCTCGATGGCGATATCTGACGCCGCGTCCGTGTCTAGCCTGTTGATGTCGTTGACGTCCCGGCGGACGTAGCCCGAGCCCTGGCTGTCTGTTGTCCGGGCCGTGAGCGAAAAACTGGCTCTGGTGCTGGGATTGTAGGCGAACAGGCCGTTAGTGTTGGCCATGGCCGCGAAGCCAGCGCCGTCGCTCAGGAAGCCGGCAGCGACACAATCACGTGCGACTGACCGCTCGATGCTGCTGGCCGCTGACTCGACACGGGCGTCAGCGGAGAGGTCCGCGGTGGCATCGTGCCACGTGTGTGACGGGAGGTACTCTTGCGGTCCGAGCGGCGTTACGAACTCCTCATCTTCCGGTGCTAGCTTGGCCAGCTCTTCGGAGCGTTGCACCACCCGCTGCATGCTCTCGTCGTCGAACTCGTTGATGCTGGCGGTGCCTGAGCGTTGCCCGTAGCTGGACTGGACCACCAGAGACAGGTTTTCGTTGCTGCCAGCAGTGGTAACGGTGTTTCTGGCATAACGGATGTTGCCCGCGGCGTTGCCATTGAGGTTTGCCTCGCAGGCGTCTGCTTTGGAAAGAGCCAGGACCCGGCCGAGGAGGTCACGTGCTTCCTGTTCACTGAGTCGGGGCATCAGATCTTCCTCGCGGTGTTGATGACGTTCACGCCGTCGAACCGGGTCGTGGATGAACCGTGAGACACGGCACTGGACTGGGATGGCTGACCCTTGCCATCGAAGAACGAACCGCCGAGCCGATAGTCGCGCTCGTCGCAAATGGCGCTGCAGGAATTCCAGAACTCCTGGGTGTTGGACTGGTAGGCCACGTCGCGCAACTGGTTGGTGATCTTGCCGTCCTCGATTTCATAGAACAGCTGGCCCCCGAACTGGAAGTTGTAGCGCTGTTAGTCGATGGAATACGACCCGTTGCCGGCGATATAGATGCCCTTCTCCACGCCGGCGATCATGTCGTCTACCGTGAGCGGATCGCGGCCGGGGGTCAGCGAGACGTTGGGCATCCGCTGGAACTGGACAGAGCCCCAATTGTCCGCGTAGCAGCAGCCGTGTGACTGATCTTCACCAAGGATGTGGACCTGGTCCCGGATGGCCTGGTAATTGACGAGGATGCCGTCCTTGACCAGGTCCCACTGTTTGGTGGGGACGCCCTCGTCATCCCAGCCCACCGCACCCAGGGAATACTCCTCGGTCTTGTCAGCGACGAGGGTCACCAGCTCGCTGCCATACTTGAACGATTTCGACTGCCACTTGTCGAACGTCGCGAAGCTGGTCCCGGCGTAATTGGCCTCGTAGCCCAACACCCGGTCGAGTTCCAGCGGGTGACCAACGGATTCATGG
>CAXMUQ010000100.1:0-15977 GCA_964196605.1 uncultured Acidimicrobiia bacterium | reverse complement strand
AGGGCGATAAGAACGAACAGCGAGCGTTGGAACAACATCATAACCCTCTTAGCCATCTTTTCCCTCTTAGCCCCCTGTCTCTACCTGCTGTAGTTTGGCGCTTCCCTGGTGATGGTCACGTCGTGTGGGTGCGATTCCCTGAGCCCCGCGGGCGAGATGCGCACGAACTCGGTGTTGTTTTGTAGGCTCTCGATATCGGGGACGCCGCAGTAGCCCATCCCGCTGCGCAGGCCACCGACCATCTGAAACAGGACGTCGCTCACCGGTCCCTTGTAGGGCACGCGTCCTTCGATGCCTTCCGGTACCATCTTGGTTGATGATACCTCGCCCTCCTGGAAGTAACGGTCGGCCGATCCGTCCTGCATGGCGCCGAGGCTGCCCATGCCTCTGATGAGCTTGAAGCGGCGGCCCTCGGCCAGGATCGATTCGCCGGGACTTTCTTCGGTGCCGGCCAGCATGGCGCCCATCATGACGCTCGACGCGCCGCAGGCCAGGGCCTTGACCGCGTCGCCGGAGTATTTGACTCCGCCGTCGGCGATGACGGGGATGTCGGCGGCGGCGCCCACGGCGTCGATGATGGCCGTGATCTGTGGCATGCCGACGCCGGTGACCACACGGGTGGTGCAGATGCTCCCCGGGCCGACCCCGACTTTGACGGCGTCGACACCGCGCTCCACCAAGGCGGCGGCGCCGGCAGCGGTGGCCACGTTGCCACCGATGAGTTGCACGTCCGGGAGCCGCTGGCGGATGGTATCGATAGCCTTTAGCACGCCTTCGCTGTGGCCGTGTGCCGAATCCACCACCAGGACATCTACGCCGGAGTCGACCAGGGCGCTTGCCCGGTCGAGTGAATCGGGCGTGGCACCGACTGCGGCGGCCACCTGAAGGCGACCGTGGACGTCCTTGGCAGCGTCGGGGAATTGCCGCCGCTTGAAGATGTCCTTGACGGTTATCAGACCCTTGAGCATTCCTTCGGCGTCGACCACCGGCAGCTTCTCGATGCGGTGCTGTGCCAAGATGCTTTCAGCTTCGTCGAGGTCGGTACCCATCGGTGCGGTGACCAGGTTGTCCTTGGTCATGGCATCGGCGATGTCCTGGTCCAGATCCCGCTCGAACTGCAAGTCGCGGTTGGTAATGATGCCGATCAACTTGCCGCGGCCGTCGACGATGGGCACACCGGAGATCTTGAACCGGGCCATGAGTGCCGCCGCTTCCCTGACCGGCCGGTCGGGCCCGAGCGTGATCGGGTTCAGGATCATGCCGCTCTCACTGCGCTTGACGCGATCGACTTCGGCCGCCTGCCGGTCGATGGTCATGTTCTTGTGCAGCACGCCGATGCCGCCGGCACGCGCCATGGCGATGGCCATGCTCGCCTCGGTGACCGTGTCCATGGCCGCCGATATCAGCGGAATGTTGAGATTGATGGTACGGGTGAACCTGGTACTGGTCGACACGTCACGCGGGTGTACCCGCGAGTGCCCCGGGATCAGCAGAACGTCGTCGAATGTGAGGGCTGCCTGTTGCCGGATCCTGCTCATGCGTAGGGTTCACTCCTGAATGCAAAACGGCCCACCAAACCCACGCAGCGTGCGTGGTTGGCGGACCGGAGTAATCTCATGCTTCCATCACGAACGATAGACTGCCGCCCATCGTGGCGCAACCTCTCCGCTTACGACGACGGGCCCCGCTCCTTGCCCTCACTGTCCGACGGACTGGAGACCTGCTTGCCTTCGTCGCCGGACAGAACGCTGCCGGCGTCCTCGGCTGCGCGAACGGCCTCACCCACGACAACCTCTCCTGCCGCGGCCAGTCCCTTCATGACTTTGCCGGCGCTGTCCATGAGCCCCATCGTCCCTGAGATGGCCTGCAACGGGAGCTTGCCGGCCCTCATGGTGTCCTCCACCGTGTCGGTGATCTTGGCGAACAAGCCGGAGGGATTCGACCGGTCGGCGTACTTGCTGGTCAGGAACTCGATGAAATCGAGAATGCGGTATCCCCGTTCGTCATCGAGGTCCTCGAGGTTTCGCATGATCCTCTGCTTGAGGAGATCGTTCATGGTCCCTCCAAGCCCTTGGGAGCGTTCCCTGGGCTGAGTTCGTCGGTACGATGCTGAACTACGATGTTCAACACTGAAAGGTGGCACGGCTTCTGGCCCGACGCCAGGTCCTCTGGAGCCATCGGTCGGACGGCCGTCAGGGTACCGATTCGAGGACGGCCAACAGCTGGACAACCGGATTGGGGAGGTACTTGGTCCGGGCAGCCAGAATCCGCACTCGCATGGTCACATCCTGTAGCGGCTGAAGCGAGCGAAACTGGCCGAGGTCTGCCTGGTCGATGACCACGTAGACGAACCCGACTTCCGGGACGGGCCCCCGGGTGAGGAGATAGCGCTGGCCAACGGGGATCTCCGGGCGTAACTCGTCAGCCGTCTGGATGGCCACGAACTGAAGTTTCCAGTCGACGTCCCGGCCTACATACCGCTCCGGGTTGGCCCGCACCTCGGAGGCCGTGACACCCACCAGTGCTCCTGCGGTTGCCGGTCTCACGGAATCCTGGTGCACCCATCCGTCGACCCGGATTCGGGTCCATTCTCCGGACCGGGCCAGCACCTGTGCCGTCACCCCCTCCTCTAGGGTCCCGACCGCGTCGCCCTGCGGCTGCTGCATGAAGGTGGTAGAGGCCAAAATCTCGACCCTGTTGCTGTCGGCCAAGTGGTCGGTGGTGGCCACCAGCGGAATACTTCGGTTCTCAGGCACCGTACGGGACGGTACCCAGCCATCCCGTCGCACCAGCGTCCAGCCGCCGCGCGTCCTCACCCGGTGAAGGAGCGCCCCTTCCGCCAAGCGGGCTATGATGGTCCCGTTGGGCTCGATTCGCAGATTCTCGGTGGGCGCTACGTTGACCGACAGGTCGAACCCATCGCGCCGGTCGTTCTGGGTCGAGGCCGTGAAGATCCAGCCCTCGAGCACGACGTGGCTCGAGTTTCCGGTGGTTGAGTCCACGACTACCGGGGCACCCGTCAGGATGCTGCCCAACTGGAGGCCACCGGGAGATCGCAGAAAGGGCCCGGACTGGACAGACGTGGTTCGTTCTTGGCTCGCAGCGCTGTTGGCGAGCAATATCAGCACCAGGAGCAAGGCTGGTAGCCGTGCTGGGGCGGGACTAGATTGCGGCGCGTCGGTCACGCTGGGCATAGTAGAAACCCCGGAGAGGCATGTCAAACCGCAGGGATCCATCGAGCCCGGTCGTCCTGATCGTTCTGGACGGATGGGGCTACAGCACGGCCAAAGAGGGCAATGCCATCGAAATGGCCGACACGCCCGTGTGGCATGCGCTGTGGAATGGATCGCCCCGGACCCTGCTGGAAGCAAGTGGGCACGCGGTCGGCTTGCCCGACGGACAGATGGGCAACAGTGAGGTCGGGCACCTCAACCTCGGGGCCGGGCGGGTGGTGAAGCAGGACATCGTCCGGATTGACGGCGCCATCGCGTCGGGGGAATGGTCTCACAACGAAGCATTGCTGGAAGTGTGCCGCCACGTCGCCGCCACCGATGGAACACTTCACCTGCTTGGCCTGCTGGGGTTCGGCGGCGTCCATGCCATCGACCGCCACCTGCTGGCGTGCCTCGAAGTAGCGGCACAGCAGGACGTTCGCGCCATCGCCATACACGGATTTCTCGACGGCCGGGACTCGCCGCCCACCTCGGGACGCGAAGTGGTGGAGATCCTGACCAGAGACGTGGAGCGTATCACAGGGGGACGCGGTTTCATTGCCAGCCTCACGGGGCGCTACTATGCCATGGACCGCGACCAACGTTGGACCAGGACCGAGCGGGCGTACCAGGCAATGGTGCATGGGGTCGGCGCCCGGGCACTGGATGCCTCAGCCGCGGTGCAGGCAGCGTACGATCGGGGTGAGACCGACGAGTTCGTCGAGCCGACAGTGCTGGTCGATGGCAACGATGCTCCCATGGCCACCATCAGGGACGGGGACGGCGTATTTTGCTTCAATTTCCGGAGCGACCGGATGCGGCAGATCGTCAGGGCGCTGATAATGGACGGCTTCGCCGAGTTCCCCGTTGCCGACCGTCCGGCGGTGTTCGTTGCAACGATGACAGAATACGATCAGATTTTTCCGGTGCCGCAGGCGTTACCGCCGATTACCATGGCGCGGATCGTCGGGGAAATGTTGGCAGACCAGGGCAGGTCGCAGTTACGAACGGCGGAGACGGAGAAGTACCCGCACGTGACGTACTTCTTCAACGGAGGTCACGAGGCTCCGATGGCCAACGAAGAGCGGTACCTGGTGCCGTCGCGCAGAGACGTCCCGACCTACGACTTTGCCCCAGAGATGAGTGCCGTGGGAATCACCGACGGATTGTGCCGGGCCATCGAAGCGAAGGAGCACGATTTCATCTTGTGCAACTACGCCAACGCCGACATGGTGGGGCACACCGGAGTCCAATCCGCCATCATTACCGCGGTGGAAACGGTTGACCAATGCCTGGACCGGGTGCTGGTGAGTGCGGAACTCGCCGACGCGTGCATCCTGATCACAGCAGACCATGGCAATTGCGAATTGATGGTCGACCCCATAACGGGCGGACCTCACACGGCACACACGACCAATCCGGTCCCGTTGGTGGCCCTCAGGGCAGGCGCGGATACGTTACGATCCGGCGGCGCTCTATGTGACATCGGGCCGACCGTTCTCCAGTTGCTGAACATCGAACCGCCGGCGGAAATGACGGGGCGGGACTTACGGGAGTCATAAGATTATATGCGACGTGTAGTTTTCAGCGGGGTGTTCCTTGCTGCCGCAGTCACCACCGGCCAAGCCCAAGTGGGGTACGAGCCGAGCGAATCACCCTACCGGGACATTACCAAAGGCAAGTCACTCACCTTCCTGGTCGGCTATTTCGGTGGCAGTGGCGGACAGCAAGGAGTAGGTCCCCATAACGGCCCGACGGTCGGCGGCCGGTTCGACATCAAGGTGGGCGGTTCGATCCAACTGGGGTTTGGATTCTTCGTCGCGGATCTCGAGAGAAATATCGTACGGCTCAGCCTGGACTCTGTCCCCAGCCTGGAAACAATCGGCCCGATACCGCAGCAAGTGCTCATGTTCGACTTCACGGCACAATTCAACCTTACCGGCGCCAAGAGCTGGAAACGGTTGGCACCATATTTTTCGGCTACGGTAGGATTGGCCATTGGTGAGGATTCGCCACTCAATACCGGCGATTTCATATTCGGCAACAAGATCTACCTCACCCCGACCCTGGGAACGCGTGTCATGCTGTCGCAGACGTTCCATTTGCGTCTCGAAGCCCGGGCCCAGTTTTGGAAACTGAGCTACCCGCCCTCCTTCACCTTCACGTTCAGCGCCGGCCAATGGGTGGTCTCTCCGTGGCTGCAAGCAGGCCTGGGAGTGGCGTTCTGACGATGTCCGTATCACTCACCCGTACGGTGACGTTTTCGGCCCACCATCGCTACCACATTCCCGACTGGTCCGACGAGGACAATCGCACCGCGTTCGGCGCGCTAGGCGCAGCGCCGGGCCACGGACACACTTATCGCTGCAGCGCCACTGTGAGCGGCCCCCTTGGCGCCGACGGTACCATCATGGACCTCCGCGTACTCGACGATATCCTTCAGCAAGAAGTGGTGGACGTTCTCGACGCTAAGCACGTCAATCTGGTTGTGCCAGAGTTCGCCTATGGCAAGCTTCTCCCCACGTGCGAAGCCATGGCGGCATACTTTTTTCCTCGTTTGGCGAAACGATTGCCCGAGGACGTTCAACTCGATCGCCTTCGCCTGGCGGAAGACTCCAATCTCCATGCCGATTGTGCCGGACCAACCGACGTCGAAGCGCCCCGCTAAGCGGGGCGGCCGCATGGGCCGCGGCGCCGTGGTGGAGGAAGTAGCCGTCTGGCTCGAGATCAATGGGTCGCCGGCAGTTACGTGGATGTGCACCCCCGAACTTCTCGAGGAACTGGCCATAGGCTGGCTGCACGGCGAGGGCTACGTCTCTTCACTCGACGAAGTCCAGCTGCGGCCCTGCGCCACCGAGCTGGGCTTTTGGGCCGAGGTTCCCGAAACCAATCTCGCCGACGTCGCCGCAGAGGAACGGCGTAAAGTCCTGGCCTCCGGCTGTGGCGCGGTGAGCACTTTCCTGGCCGACACCGATACGGTGCACCGCCGCATGCACGACCCACCGCCGGAACCAGAGCAACTGCGGAGCCTGTTGAAGTCACTGTTCCAGCGAGGGGAGCGCTATCGTGACACAGGCGGCATCCACGCGGCGGCACTGACCGACGGAACAAACCTGGCGAGTCACGCCGAAGACATCGGCCGGCACAACGCCGTGGACAAGGTGATTGGATCGGCCTTGTTGGAACAGCGCTCGATCACCGGCATGGGACTGCTGGTGACGGGCCGGATCAGCGCCGAGTTGGCGTTCAAGGCATATCGGGCCGGCCTGGCATACGTGGCAACTCCGTCGGTGCCGTCAACCATCGCCCGCGATATAGCCCAGCGGTCCGGAATGACGCTGGTGGGGCGCGCAGCGAGTGGCACGCCGGATTATCACCGGCCCGAGTAATGGGCGTGAACCATCATGGAGTCGCGGACCTAGGTAGCGACCCTATATTGGAAGGGAACGGCGGGGTCCACTCGAAACTGTGTGCTTGGCGCGGCGCGGGTCGTCTGGAAGGGCACATCGCGGGCATATGCCGGCGAGAGATCTCACGGCAGTGGTCTGGCGGTCGCCGGTCATGGGGGAGTGGAATGAAGCGGTCATGTTCAATTCTGGCTTTGGCTCTGTTTGTAGGCCCTTCCTTGATGCACGGCCAGGAAGAAGGAGCATCCGGGTCGCAACCCAGCCTCATGTTCGGCGTGGCCGGGGCCTTCACTACCACTACCAGCCTGTGGTCGGTACCCAACCAGGGAATGGGCGGCGTCCCCTCCGACACGCTCGCCCTCAACAGGGGGATCGACGGCGGCCTCGGCCTGATGTTCTACGGCATGTATTTCCCCAAGAAATCTTTTGGTTTTTCGGGAGAGATCTTCTTCCTCGGCACCAATTACGCGGACGAGTGCAAACACGTCTTCGTTACCGGCGACCCGAACGTTGCCACAGCCTGCGCCGACATCGACGGCAAATCGCGATCGACCGCCACCGTGCTCGCCACGGTGGGCGGCTTGTTCCGCTTCAACTCGCGCGGTGCAATTTCTCCGTACCTGCGTGCCGCAGGCGGTTTGGCCCTCATCAATCGAAGTTCCATTGCCATGAGCGGCCAAACGGGCAACGGCGTGGTGGTGGTCTACCCCGACGATGAAGCACGCAGCGTGAGTCCCGCAGCAGTCCTGGGCCTGGGATTCACAGCCGGAACCAAGCGGGGTGGCTATCAAGTCCGACTCGAGGTTAGAGACAACATCATCGGATATGACGCTGTTACCGGCCCGTCGGCTCGGGCCGGCCTACGACCGCCCACCGGGGCAAGCTACAAGCACTTCTTCTCGTTCGTGATCGGTTTCGAAATAGTGCTGGAGAAGAGCCGCGGTCGACGTTACTGATCGGAACCGCTCGGACCACCGATATCCCCGGGGGGCCATTCTCGCCGGCGGCGGTGCCAGGCGATTCGGCGGAGGCGCCAAGGGCCTGGCCTCCGTCGGTGGCGTGCGCATCCTGGACACCCTGGTCAGCACTTTTCGTGAGGCTCTCGGCTCCGATCCCATCTTGATAGCCAACGACCCGGACGCAGCCAATTGGCATCCGGGCCTACGGGTATTCTCCGACGTCCGGCAAGGCGCGGGCGCCTTGGGAGGGCTCCACACCGCCGTGGTTGAAGGCCCGGCTCCGGTGGTATGCGTAGCCTGGGACATGCCGTTCGTGCAGGCCGGTTTGATCGCCCATTTAGCGGCCCAGGTTGATCTGTGGGACGCCGTGCTCCCGGCGAGCGAGGGACGGCGCGGGATGGAACCACTATGCGCTGCCTACGGCCCGGCGTGCAGAATTCCTATGGAAGACGCCATCGACCGGGACGACCTTCGGGCCATCGCCTTCCATGATTCGGTCAAGACCTGTATCCTCCCTCTGGAGGATGTGGCCGGCTTCGGCGATCCGGAGGCCATGTTCTTCAACGTAAACTCCAAAGAAGACCTCAAGCGGGCGGACGAACTGTGGCGGCAACACGAATCATCTCGATAGTAGGTAAGAAGGGCTCGGGCAAGACGACCTTGGCTGTGGCCATGGCTGCCGAATACGTGCGGCGCGGCCACCGGGTCATGGCAATGAAACACGCCAGCCATCCTATCAACATCGACACACCAGGCACCGACACTTATAAGCATTTCCACGAGGGGAAGGCCGAGCGCGTGTTAATCGCCTCACCCGAGATGCGGGGCTTGTTCGAACGGGCAGCCGACGACACCGATCCGATCACGCTCGCCAAGGAATATTTGCAGGGCGCCGATTTGATCATTGCCGAAGGTTTCTCCGCTCACCCGATCCCCAAGATCGAGGTTTTCCGCCGGGAAGTGTCCGACAAACCACTCTACGACGCCGCTTCTGATACGGCCTCCAACTGGATCGCCATCGTCACCGACGACGACAAGTTCCACGCAGACTGCACCGTGCTCCGGTTTCGTGACACCATGTGGTTGCAGCTCTTGGCTAACATCGCCTGGGATGGCGCGAAAGTTCTGGGTCCTTGACTCCGATTTCCGCCGCTGAAGCCGCACGACACATCCTAGAACACGTCGATCTACAGCCACCGCTAAGGGTGCATCTGGACGACGCCCTCCGCCGCGTCCTGGCAACCGACGTGGGGAGCCCGCTCGACATCCCCCCGCACAATAATTCGGCCATGGACGGGTACGCAGTCCGTCAAGAGGACGTGGTCGGTGCGGCCCCATCGAATCCGATAACCCTCAATATCGTCGAGCAACTCCCGGCCGGCCAGTTCCCCACCAAAGTGATAACCACCGGAAGTTGTGCCCGGATCTTCACCGGGTCGGTGATCCCCGACGGGGCCGATACCGTAATTCGCCAGGAAGACACCGACATGGGTGACCCGGTGGTCTCCGTGACGGATGACCGCGACGCTGGCCGAAACATCCGCCACGCCGGCGAGGACATCCGCCTGGGCGACACTGTCCTCACCGCCGGCACCCAACTCACCGCCGCCCACCTAGGCGTGCTGGCTTCGATGGCCGTGGGCAATCCATTGATCTACCGGGCGCCGAGGGTCGGCGTTCTGGGGAGCGGCGACGAAATCGCCGGTATCGACCAGCCGGAAGAGATTCTGAGCGGCAGAAAAATCGCTAGCTCCAACAGCCACACGCTCCGAGCGCTGGTGTACGAAGCCGGCGGCGAGCCGGTCGACCTCGGCATCGCGGCCGACACGCCGGAAAGTTTGCAGCAACATTTCGAGCGGGGAGCCGACTGCGACCTCTTGGTTACCAGCGCGGGGATCAGCGTCGGCGAACACGACTACGTACGCCAGGTATTGCAAACGATGGGCGGCTCGATCGATTTCTGGAGGCTGCGCATGCGCCCGGGTGCTCCCGTCGGCTTCGGCCGCGTGAGAGATACGCCGTGGGTCGGGCTTCCCGGCAATCCGGTTAGCGCCATGGTAACGTTCGAATTGTTCGTCCGGCCGGCTTTGCGGAAGATGACTGGACATGCTCTCCCCTTCCGCCAATCGGTTTCCGTGACAGCGGCCGAACCGGTACGCATCACTGCCGGTCTTCAACACTTCCTGAGGGCCATCGTCACCACAAACTCGGATGGTACGAGGGAAGCCCGGCTCACCGGTCCACAGGGATCAGGCATCCTGACCTCGATGATCCAGGCCAACGCGCTGTTGATCATCCCGGAAGGGCACGAAGAGGTCCCGGCGGGAACCGGGCTCCGGGCGATCCTGTTCGAGGACCCGGGGCATCAGAAGGAGCCAGCGTTTGATTGAGAGGGGGCAGAAGGGCCGTAGGGCGGTCAGCAATGTCGTAGGCCAACGCACAACGCACCCCCAGATCGTAATTCGTTGACCAACAACGAGTTACCCTTGTTGACGCCAGCCCATGAGCGACCTACAATTCAACCATGAACAACTTCAAGACATTCATTCTGATGGCCGGGCTGATGGCCCTGTTCATGGCGGCGGGACAGGCGTTGGGCGGGTTCAATGGATTGATCCTGGCGCTTGTCATCGGCTCAGGCATGAACTTCGTGATGTACTTCTTTTCCGACCGCATGGTTCTCAAGATGTACGGCGCCAAGGTGGTAACGGCGGAGCAGGCGCCCGAGTTGTATGGCATGGTGGACCGACTGCGGCTGCGCGCTGGGCTGCCGATGCCTGTGGTGGCGGTGGCGCCGCATGACCAGCCCAACGCGTTCGCCACTGGGCGGAATCCCGAGCACGCCGTAGTGGCCGTGACGACCGGAATCCTCAAGTACATGCCGCAGGAGGAACTCGAGGCGGTCATCGCCCACGAGCTGGCGCACATAAAGAACCGGGACATGTTGATTTCCACCATCGCCGCGGGCCTGGCCGGCGCCATCGGCTACCTGCCCTACCTCATCCTGTTCGGCATGGGCGACGACGACGGCCACCCGGCGGTGGCGTTGGCGTTGATGATCCTGGCCCCGATCGCGGCGATGATGATTCAGTTTGCCGTGTCGCGTCAACGGGAATTCCAGGCCGACCGGGTCGGCGCCGAAATACTGGGACAACACCAGCCGCTGGTCAACGCGCTGAGGAGACTCGACAGCATGTCGCGCCAGATTCCCATGAAAGTGGCTCCGGCCGCCGCGCCGCTGGCGCAGGTCAATCCGTTGACGGGAAGCAAGGGAGGCGGTTTCAAACGATTGTTCTCCACCCACCCGCCGACAGAAGAACGGGTCGCGGCACTGGAGGCGTTGCGGTGACTAGGTGCAGGCTGCTCATTTGAGTGCTTCACGTAGCGTCGGCACTCCGACCGTGGCCGCATGGTGCTTCTACGATTGGGCCAATTCCGCGTTCACTACGATGGTGGTGACGTTCGTGTACGCCACCTATTTCACCAAGACATTTGCCGACAACGAGAACCTGGGGACCGAATTGTGGTCCAAGGGGATCGTCGTCAGCGCCATCCTGATAGCACTGCTCAGTCCGGTGCTCGGCACCATGGCCGATCGAGGCGGTTTCCGCCGGCGCGCCTTGATGCTGGCGACGCTAGTGAGTGCGGTGGCCACCGTGGCCCTGACCTTCGTGGCACCGGGCGGCAACAATTCCGTGTTGTTGGCCTTGAGTATCTTCGTAGTGGCCAACGTTGCCTTCGAGGTCGGCATGGTGTTCTACAATGCCTTCCTCCCGGCCATCGTCCCCCAGGAGCGGATAGGTCGAGTGTCGGGCTACGGTTGGGGCCTGGGGTATGTCGGAGGCTTGCTGGCGCTGGTAGTGGCCTTGGTGGGCTTCGTAGGTCTGGGAGACATGTCACCCATCCTGCCTTTGCCAACGGAACAGGGATTCAACATAAGGGCCACCAACCTCCTGGTGGCTGGTTGGTTCCTGTTGTTTTCGATCCCCGCCTTCATCTACCTGAAGGACGACCCGGCCACCAGCAAGGGACTCGACCTGCGAGGCGCATTCGCCGAAGTGGCAAACACGTTTCGGCAGATCCGACATTACCGGGAGATCGTGAAGTTCCTAGTGGCCCGGTTGATCTACAACGACGGCCTGGTAACCATCTTCGCCTTCGGCGCCATCTACGCCGCCGGAACCTTCGGCATGAGCTTCGGCGAGGTGATGATCTTCGGCATCGTCCTCAATGTGGCCGCCGGGGCGGGAGCGTTCCTGTTCGGCTACGTCGACGACAAGGTGGGCGGGAAGACTACCATCATGGTGAGCCTGGTGTTCCTCGCCATCGCCACGGTGATAGCTGTATTGGCACCCACGAGGGCTTGGTTCTGGGTGGCAGGCGTGGGCATCGGCCTGTTCGTGGGACCGAACCAGTCGGCCAGCCGGTCGCTAATGGGACGTTTCGTGCCGGAGAAACACCAAGCTGAGTTCTTCGGCTTCTTCGCGTTCTCGGGCAAGGCCACGGCCTTCATGGGACCGTTGTTGTTGGGTGAGCTGAGCGGGGCCTTTGGCCAGCGAGTGGGTATGGGGTCAGTGTTGGTGTTTTTCCTAATCGGTGGCGGGTTGCTCATGACCGTCAATGAGCGGGAAGGGGTTGAAGCGGGGCGACGGGGCGACGGGGCGACGGGGCGGTAGGGCGGTCAGGCGGTCAGGCGGTCAGGCGGTCAGGCGGTCAGGCGGTCAGGCGGTCAGAACGATTCTCATCCACAGCGCAACGCAAACTGCGTATTCGAGTCATGAAATCACACACTCACTACCTCTGGTTCAACACCGAACGCCGGCAGGAGATCATCGACATCACTGACGAAGTGGCCGAGCAGGTTGCCGTCAGTGGAGTGGGTGAAGGGTTCGTGCTGGTGTCGGCCATGCATATCAGTGCCTCTGTGTTCGTCAACGATCACGAATCTGGATTGTGGCATGATATCCTCCATTGGTTGGAAGACACCGTGGCTCCGTGGGATCCCACTCGATATCGCCACAACGATACCGGCGAAGACAACGCTGCAGCTCACCTGCGCAGCCTTACGATGGGGCACGAGGTGATCGTGCCAATAACCGACGGGTCGCTCGATCTTGGGCCGTGGCAGCGAGTGTTCTATGGTGAGTGGGATGGCCAGCGGCGCAAACGCGTGATCATCAAAGTTCTGGGTATCGCCGGTTGATGCCCTCGAGCGCCTCGGCGATGGACAGTTGCTCCATGCGAAGTTCGTCGCGCAACGCCGGCTGACGACGCAGCAGTAGGAAGCGGCGGGCCTGGTGCCAGCTGGCACCCCACCACTCGCGCAGTGACACTGTTGCCAGGCCGAGCGCCGGAAGGAATACCAGCACCACGAGCCCGGCGACGATTCCCCACACTGCCCCGGCCGCCAGCGACAGCATAATGATCCAAGCTGCCATCAGCACGGTACCCCCAAGCAGCTTGTGAGTTGCCCGCACGTCGCGATCGAGCGGTTGACGGCGGTCTCTCCAACCGATCAGCCGGTAGGGCGGCCAAAACAGCACGCTGCCGATACCCGCTACCACAATGGCGCCAACCAGCGGTAACCTGCGGGCCGTCCAGCTGGCGGCCTGGGCCAGACTCACCGTGCCGGCCAAGTCACCTGGAGTCAGGCCGAGAAAGGCCAGCTTCCGCAAGTGTGTCTGCAGCCGCCTCGCCAGCGCCTGCCATTCCATCTCCTCCTGGCCCCGCAAAGTCTGGAACAATTCGGCCGTACGCTCCAGCCGGGTAAGGCGGTCTGCCTCGTCCAGACTCGCCCCCATCTCGGCGGCCCACACCGCCTCGGCTGCCTCCACTATCGGCTGATCCTCCCAACGTTCCAGGTTAACCGTCACCCGGCGGAGAGCCTCCTCCATCCGTTCGTTTAGCAGTTGGACCGCTTTCCGGTCGTCACCCGGTTCCTGCAGATCTTTCCACGCCAGCGGCTCGCCCACTACCGCGAGGGCCTCGGAGCGGAACGTCTCACGGGCCCGCAGCACTATACCGATGGGGATAATGGGGAACGGTGCCGCGCCGGCTTCAATCGCCCCGAGCGCAATCCGGGCCGCTCCGGTCTTGAGCGGCATCAGCGCCGGCTCGCTGTGGCTCACGCCCTCGGGAAACAACGCCACGGCGCTTCCCTCGATCAACGCTGAGTAAGCCGCGCGAAACATGTCGACGTTGCGTTCCATCTGAGTGGGGTCGTCTACCCGCCGGTATACCGGAATGGCTCCAGACCCACGGACGAGAAACCCAACCGCCGGATGATGAAACAGCGTGGCCTTGGCCAGGAACCGCACGGGCCGGCCTGAGGCCGTCGCCACGAACACAGGATCCACCAGCGAGTTCGGGTGATTGGCAATGAGCAGCACAGCTCCCTTCTTGGGCACGGCATCGCCCGCAACCGTCAGCCGATAGAAGGTGTGGGCCGCGAGGGCCGAGAGGCGATTGAGGATTGGGAGGAGCCACATGGTCAGCGGGCAGCTAGCAGCGAGCGGCTAGCAGCGGTCGATGGTCTGTGAGCAGTCATCAGCAAAGATCCTCCCCTGTTCTGCTGCCAGCTGCCAGCCGCCTGCTACAAGCTCACATTAGTCGATACGTCGGCCCACTCCCGCCCTCGCGCGGGGTCCACCTGGGGCCTAGTACGTCAGTGGCCTTGCAGTCTACGCAGTTGGGTGCGTTGACCCGAAGGTCGTCGCCGGAGCGTTCGTAGACTCCGGCGGGACACAGGGCGGTATAGAAGTCAGCCACCTCGCCCGACACGCCCGAACCTACGATGAGGTGACTGGGGATGTCGTCGCGGGTGGCGTTGCCTGACTTGAACACGGCGTCGACCTTGCTGAAGGTCAATGCGTTGTCGGCCTTGAATGGCAATGCGGCCTGCGCCGTCTTCGGCGCCTCGGCGTCGGCTTCCATGGCAATGCGCTTCCCAGGCACCCTGCCGCCGGTCAGGGTCATGAGCCCGGCCTTGGCCGCACCCACCAGGAAGCCGTCTTTGAACGCCAATCGCATGTTACGGGTGCGTCGGAGATCTTCCACGATATAGCTCTGGTCCACCATCTGATCGTACGCGGCCAGCTGCACAGCCGACATATCGTCGGCCTTGAGCGCCTGGTAGATGGCGCGGGCGGCGTAGATGCCCGACTGGACGGCGTAGTGGATGCCCTTAAGAGACGGTACGTCGACGAACCCAGCCGTATCGCCCACCATGACGATGCCGTTGCCGCTACGACGTTCCGGGAGGGCGTAGTAGCCGCCCTCGGGGATGGTCTTGGCGCCCCATTCCAACAGCTCTCCGCCGTCGAAGTGCTTCTTGAAAAGAGAGTGGCTCTTCATGCGCTGCAGCATCTCATGTACGTCGACGTTGCCCTGGCGGTAATCCAACCCGACCACTAGGCCGAGTGAGATCTGATCGGGGCCGTAGGGGTACATCCAACTGCCGCCGAAGGCGTCTCTCGGGAGTGGCCATCCCATGGTGTGGATCACCTCGGTCAACGGGGTCTTTACTTGCCACACTTCCTTCACTCCCAGCGCGAACAGCTGCGGATTGGCCGAACCAACATTCTGCCACGAACGGTAGGCCTGCCCTAAAGGGCCCCGGCTCCCCTCGGCCAGCACCACGACCTTAGCCTTCAGCTCAGCTGGATCCTCGAAACTTGGACCTGGATTACCATCGCGATCTAGTCCGGTAGGAACGGTACGTACACCAGTGACCCGGTCTCCCTCCACGAACAACCCATCGGCCGGAAAGCCGGCGAACAGATCGACTCCCAGGCCCTCGGCCTGCTCGCCCAACCAGCGGACGATTTCGCAAATCGATGCCGAGTAGAGCCCCTTGTTGTGCATAGTCGGGGGTGTCGGTATCCGCAGGGCGCGATCTTCGGTCAGGTAGTAGACTGCTTCGCGGGTAACTTCCTGCCTGAAGGGGAAGTCGCCGTCCTTCATGTCGGGGAACAACTCGCGGAACGCTCGGGGATTGACCACGGCGCCCGACAGGTTGTGCTCGCCCAGGCTGCCGGCCTTTTCTAATACACCGATACTCACTTCACCCAGGGCGTCGTCCCCGGCCACCAAACGGGCCAACTCGATGGCGGTCGACAACCCGGCCGGTCCGCCACCCACGATGAGGACGTCAACGTCCATGGCGTCTTCGCCGGGTTGGTCGGTGATGATTAGGCGGTCTTGGGGGAGGTCGGCCTGGTGCCGAACGGGGTGGATGGTGGCCACAGGCATCTCCTTGGGGCACATGTATTGACGGTCGCGATGAATATATACTCGGACGGTAGCGCCCGTGCGCTCCAAACTGCGGTATATTGGCAACGAATCCTCAACTTTCCTTGCCTCGAAAGCGCGTGTGACACATCCCGATCGGTTACCACTAT
>CAXMUQ010000099.1:0-30598 GCA_964196605.1 uncultured Acidimicrobiia bacterium | reverse complement strand
CCCGATCCCACGCCACAAAATTCTTCATAGTCCATCAGCTCTCCTACGGTGGGACTATCCCCACACACTGGGCATTCAGGATCCCGGCGAACATTGAGCTCCCGCAGGTTCATGGCCATGCCGTCGAACAGCAGGAGACGGCCCGCCAGCGAGTTCCCCAGATTCAGAATCCACTTGATTGCTTCGAGAGCCTGTATGCTGCCGATAATACCCGGGAGCACACCGAGCACCCCACCCTCTGCGCAAGTCGGTATCAGGTCCGGGGGAGGCGGCTCGGCATACAAGCATCTGTAGCAGGGGCCACCATCGACAGCGAACAGCGAGGCCTGGCCTTCAAACCGGAAGATGGCTCCGTACACGTATGGCTTGCCCAGCAATACACATGCGTCGTTGAGTAGATAGCGAGTGGGGAAATTGTCACTGCCGTCTACGATGATGTCGAACGGGCGAAGCACGTCAAACGCGTTTTCCGAAGTCAACCGATGGGGAAAGCACTCCACGGCCACATGGGGATTCAAGTCGGCGATCCTGGCAGCTGCCGAATCGAGTTTGGAGGTACCGACCGCTGCCGAGCCGTGGAGGATCTGGCGTTGCAGATTGGACAGGTCGACGGTGTCGAAGTCGACCAGGCCCAGGGTCCCGACGCCGGCGGCCGCCAGGTAAAGCGCGACAGGGGAGCCCAGGCCGCCGGCGCCCACAACCAGCACCCTGGACGACCGTAGCCGCTCCTGGCCGGCGGCGCCTACCTCAGGAAGGGTGAAGTGCCGGGAGTACCGTACGTATTCGTCTTGTGACCAATCATCGTTACTACTGCGGTCCTGCTGCGGAACCTCTTCACCGCGATGGGTCGGTGCAGTGTTCACCCGTCTACCCCTAAGAAATGGCAACGCCCGGCCACCGGGACCGGGC
The DNA here is from genome assembly GCA_964196605.1 of uncultured Acidimicrobiia bacterium. Lineage (GTDB taxonomy): Bacteria > Gemmatimonadota > Gemmatimonadetes > Gemmatimonadales > GWC2-71-9 > N074bin45. The sequence goes on along the minus strand of CAXMUQ010000099.1, from coordinate 29,689 downwards.
GCGTAGTACCAGCGGGCGCCTGCGCTCAATCTGAGTTGGCAATCTCAACCAATTCCTCGACGCTGCTTTCCTGTTTCATGAGATCGGCAAGGGTGACACTGGACAGGAAACTGTCGATCCGATGCTTGAGCTCAGTCCACAAGGGTCGAATGCTGCACGATGCAGCGGGGTTGCAGCGATCGTCGTTGACAGGATGCGTTTGGCAATTGACCTCTAACGTCTGCCGCTCGCACGCGGTCATGACGTCGCGAACCGTAATCTCCTCAGGCGGTCTGCTGAGGAAGTAGCCACCCTTGGCACCCCGGACGCTCTGGACCAGCCCTGCCCGTCTGAGCCGAAGGAAGATCTGCTCGGTGTAGTCCGCGGGGAGTCTTTCGGTCTCTGCCAACTCGCGAGCCGGCACGGCACCATCCCCGGCCCTTAGTCGCCGGCCCAAGTGCAGAGTAATGATCAGGCTGTATTCGGTCCACGTCGTGATGCGCATTGTACTAATATGGGCGTCAGAGCCCACCGTTTCAACCGATCTTATACTTTCGCCGTGCCTGACTTACTTGCCTGGGCCGGCGCCCGGCCACGGAAAACCAACCGCCTGGCTGCGGGCCAGCCATACAACCTGACGAGGAAGTAGCCACCGAGCACTGCTCCAAGGCCAACGGTGTAGAAGCGCCACAGGAGGAGCAACATGCCTTCGCCCGCTCCGAAGTTCCCCGCCGCCCCCGCCAGAAACCCGAACTCGACACCGCCTATGCCGGCCGGTGTTGGTAGTACAAGTTGGCTGTATAGCAAGGCGAAGGCCCCGAGGATCACCGGCCCCATCGCAGGTGGATCCGCCAGTGTCATTGCCAGCACTGGGAGAATTGCCGTACGGGCAACGAGGTTCACCAGAGTCATAGGTACGCTCGCCAACAGTGGCCCCGGAGGCATCAGCCGCCATATGGACTTGAGGCGCCGGGCGGGCCGGCGGAGGCGGTGAGCCCAACGGCCGGCAACTCGCCGGGCAATGAAGCCGGCCAGTACGGTAAGAAGGCCCACGGCAACCAGCCAAGGCCACATGCTTGCGGCTGCGCTCAAGAAAGCCGGCCCCGTGGTAGCGAGCCATTCGGGGGCGAACGCCCAGGTCAGCGCCGCTCCAAAACCGATGATGACGGGCCAGGCGGCGACCACCTCATAGCTGATTGCCACGACGCTTTCTTCCGGCGGGACGCCGGCGCGGAGCAACCCGGCAAAGCGGGCAGGCTCGCCCCCCAGCCGGGCGGGAGTCACCGCGGCGGCCGCGTCGCCGAATACGTTGAGGATGAGTGCGTCGGCAAACGTCACCGTCTGCCCGATCCCCCGGAGGAGCCAGACAATGCGCCAGGTGCGGGCGATCATGTCTACCGTCATCAGCAAGAGGCACACGACCTGGGCGAGAGCGAACGACATCAGGAACCACCGCCACGACAGTCAGCCTGCATGGACCATGGGGCGAGTCGACTCATGCGATGATGGTCCGATACATGTCGAACAGTTCCGGAAATACCTCATCCCAACGATGGTGGCGTTCTACGTATCGTCTTGCCCTGGTACCCATGGTTTTGAGATTCTTCCCCAAGATCGTCTCGATTGTTCGGGCTAGACTGTCGGCGTCACCGTTGGGGAAGGTTACGCCTCCTTCCGATCGGCGAACCAGTTCCGGGACCGCTCCACTATCGACGGACACGACCGGGGTGCCGCATCCCATGGCCTCCAACGCGCTGAGGCCGAACGTTTCGACCGGCCCGGGAGCCAAGTACGCGTCGGCCGCCGCCAGGGCTTGGGCCACCCGGTCACGATTGGAGTCGTGCGGCTGCCATTGTACCCGGTCACCGGCAGCCAGGCGGAACAGCCTGGCGCGATCGGGACCGTCACCCATGAGGACAAGTGTGGCCCCGGTGCGCCGACCAATGGTACGCCATGCGCGAACGGCAACATCGAGCCGTTTCTCTCGGGCAAGCCTGCCGAGATAGATGACAACCGGACCGTCGGGCCAACCGAGCCGCTGCCGCGTGGCGTCGCGCAGCGTCCTCCGGTCTGGGTGGAAGCGGTTCAGATCGAAGCCCATGGTCACTCGCCGTACCCCGGACACTCCGGCCGCGAGCAGATCCTGTTCGGCGAAATCGGAAGTAGCAATCACGGCATCGAACAGGCGACTTACGCGGGCCACGTAGCGCCCAGCGATGTCATGCCGCAACCGCTGGCGTGGTGGTTTGTCGAGTGAGCGTGGCGCGGCCAGCCGGGCCACGTTGCTGTGGAAGAACCAAACTACGGGGATCCCCAACCCGCGATTGGCTCGGTGGACCAACCAAGGTACCAGGAACGGGCTGCCCACCTCAATCACATCGGGCCGTTCGTGGGCAATGATGCGCCGAATCGTTTCGGGGGCAACCATGGCCCGGTACTGTCTTTGGAACGGAATCATGGGGCTGCGGACGCGATAGCACCTTACCCCATCCGTTTCCGTGACATCATCGGCATCTCCCGGGACGACCAGCGTCTGCCGCAGATCATGTTGCTGTCCCACCCATGCCGATTTTTCCGTGAGGTACGTGCGAATACCGCCCGTAGTCGACCCGAAGTACTTGGTGATGTCCAGTACGTGTAGGCTGGCGTCGGGCCTCAGCGGCGGAGGCAGGACATCATGGGACAGCTGGGACCTCAATCGGAGCAATCACCGAGGGATAAAGGGGTCCGTGGGGTCAGGCAAGCGGGTACATTCCGGTGAGAAACGGATTGCGATCGCGCTCATAACCAATCGTAGTTGGCGGACCGTGGCCACTGTGCACGACAGTGTTCTCTGGTAGTGTGAGAAACTGATCGCGAATGGTGGCCAACAGAGTAGCCCCGTCACCGCCGGGGAGATCAACCCGGCCCACCGATTCGCGAAACAATACATCGCCGCCGAACACGGCCCCGTGTCCCACGAAACTGACGCTCCCAGGCGAGTGCCCCGGGGTATGCCGTACCAGGAATTCGAACCGGCCGAAAGTCATGCGGTCGCCGTGGTGCAACTCGTGGTCAGGCGCGGGCGCGGCTTCCGCCCGCAAGCCAAGCCAAGCACCCTGATCGGCGACGTGGTCGTAGAGTTGGCGGTCATCGGGATGGAGGTAGATGGGAGCTCCGGTTGCCAACTTGACGGCCGCCACTCCGGTGATGTGGTCGACGTGCGCGTGGGTCAACCAGATACCGTCGAGATGCCAACCCCGATGCTCGATGGCCTCGAGGAACATGCCTGAATCCTCGCCTGGGTCGATGATGACGGCGTGGCTCGACTCCGGGTCGCCGATCAAATAGCAGTTCTCCTCGAATTGCCCGTTGGTAAGGCAGACGATGTCCGGGGTTTCCTCCGTGGCCGTCATGCCGGTTCCCGCACCAGTTCCTGGGTCCGTTCCTTGAGGAACTTTTCGATGGCAATAACGGCGGTCGTGGCGTCCCCCACCGCCGTGGTGATCTGGCGGGTGACCTGTACCCGCAAGTCGCCCGCGGCGTACAAACCGGGGATCGACGTCTGCATGGTAGAATCGGTGACGACGTATCCGGCATCGTCATGCTCATAGTGATCCTTGATGAGCCAACTGTTCGGCGTGAAGCCGATGAAAACGAAAATGCCGCCGACCGGGAGGGCGCTGGCGTCACCGGTGGCCGTGTCCTTCAATGCCAGTTCGGTGACGCCAGCGGGCGCGCCCTTGATTTCGGTTACCACCTTGTTCCAGATCACTTCGATCTTGGGATTGGCGAACACGCGTTCTTGTAGCAGCCTCGAAGCACGGAACTCGTCCCGGCGGTGGATGATGTACACCTTCGAAGCGTACTTGGTCAGGTAATCCGCCTCTTCGACAGCGGCATCACCACCACCGATCACAGCCAGCACTTCGCCCTTGAAGAACGCTCCGTCGCACACGGCGCAATACGAAACGCCCCGACCGGCATACTCCTGTTCGCCTGGTACCTCTAGCTTGACGGGTGCGCCGCCGGCGCTGAGAATTACGGCCGGCGCCAGAAATTGATTGCCACGTGTGGTGGTCACATCGAAAATGCCGTCCTCTCGTTTTTCGATCGACTCGACGTTCTCCTGCTGGATATCGGCGCCGAACTTGTTGGCGTGGTCGGTCATCTTCTGCGCCAGATCCCGACCCTTGATGCTCTCGAACCCCGGGTAGTCCTCAACCAGGTCGGTATTCAAGAGCTCACCACCGGGAAGGCCTCGCTCCAGGAGAACGGTGTCGAGCATGCCTCGTCCAGCATACATCGCGGCACACAGTCCGGCCGGGCCACCGCCTACGATGATCAGGTCGTGTTGGGAACTGCTAGTCATGGAGTCTCACCACCAGATAAAGTTCAGGTTCTTGCCTGCTGTTGCAATATAATCCGCCCGGGCAAGGTTCCCGCGTTACGACAAGACCCCCAAGCGCAGGAGGTTGAAAGCGCCGTGACATCCGGAAACCGTGGCCACCAGGAGATCGGCTGCCGATCCCTCAGCGCCGGTGTTCAGCAACTCGCCGGCGCCGGCGAGAACCTGGTCGACGGCAATGGCTCCCACGCCGTAGGCAACGTGGCGGCACTCGAACAATACCGGTCCCACAGTCTCGCGGAGCTGACGACGAACCGAACTGGTAGCGGCCTCGGCCATGTCCCAAGTACGCGGTGTCCGGGTAACTGGACAAATAGCCGGCTCGATGCAGTGAGTCGGGCACAGCCAATCGGCATATGACACGTATCGCGTCCCGTCGGGAGCTTCCGTCTCATATGGGGTGCCAACGGGAGTTGCCTCCTGCGTGGTGATGGTGCGGGTGGGCCACTCCGCGTGTGCGCGGCGTTGGAGCCATTCATAGAGAAGATGTGGCATGAGTGGCGATGGTACGATGAGGCTCGATTCGGGAGGCGGGCCTGCCAAGTACCCGTCGATGAACGTTCCCCAATCGGCGCACACGCGTAATCGCTTGGACTCGGGTGGATCCTGGAAAAGCTTGCAGGAAGGATTCCTGTCTACCACGATGAGCCGGCGGTACCTTACCCGGCCCCGGGCGCTGGCCAATTCCAGTTGTCGAGTGTAGAACGATCCGTAGCAGCCTCCCCCGATGATGACGATGTCGCCGAAGGCCGGTGACGGCATCAGGACAGGTCCACCGACCGGCCTCCACGTTCCTCCAACCGGTCGAGCCATTCCGCCGGCACATTCTGGGAACCGATTGTCGTGTGGCTGCCACCCATGGTGCTGTCGCCGTGCCAGTCACTACCACCGGTAGGAAGAAGATCGAGTGACTCGGCGTGGCGCAGGATCCGATCACGAACTTCCGCTGAGTGACGAGGGTGGCGCACTTCGACGGCGTCAAGCCCATCCGCCTTGAGCCGCTTCAGGTTGCTGCGGTTCCCACGGTCCTTCAAGTGGGCGGCCGACAAGACACCACCACAGCCATGGACGAGGTCGGCAAGTTGTCGCAACGTCGGCAGTACTTTGGGTTCGAACGCCGGACGACCCCATCCAAGGTAGCGGTTGAAGGCCTCACCGATATCTGGCGCTGCACCCTGCTCCACCAGCGCGCGGGCGACGTGCGGCCGACCCAACGCCGCGCCGCGCGCGATGGACAGTACGGACTCCATATGGATGGGCACACCAAGCTGCGCGAGTTTGGTCACCATCACCTTGGCCCGGCGGTGACGGTCCTCACGCCGGGCCACGAGGAACGCTTCTACGTCAGCCGAACCCAGAGGGAGGAAATAGCCCAGGACGTGCAGTTCACCCCATGGCGCAGCCACGGAAAACTCACACCCACAGATGACCCGAACACCCAACCTGGCTCCAGCTTCGACGGCCTCGGGGAGTCCTTGAACGGTGTCGTGGTCGGTAAGCGCAATGGCACCGACCTGCGCGGCGGCGGCCCGTTCGACGACGGTGGCTGGAGACACCTCTCCGTCGGAGGCAGTGGAATGCAGATGGAGATCGACGAAGCCCGACAAGGTCAGCTACGGTATCCCGTCTCGGGCGAAGTCCAAGACGGTTGTGACCGAAGGAACAGGTCGGTCAACTGTCGATCGCTCAGTTCCTGCAGGGAGAACTCACGATGGCGCGACCCTCTAGGCGAGTACCGCACGACCCGTTCCTCACGATCGTCTCCAGTCCCGCGGGTGAACACCAGAGCGAATTCGTCCTTGAAGTACTGCGTCACGCGCCCGGCGGACGCAACGCCCCAAGTGGAGTTGTCGATCGTGACAGTTCGTGACATGGTCCTTCGCATCCCCGCTTTGATAGTTGGTTGCAGCCTAGCCAAGTTCCACTTCGACCCACTGCGCGGCCTCGGGATCGGCTGCAACGAGCCGCTGGGCATCTACGCTTTCCCGAAATTCCAGAAACACTCCCGGGTGGCTCTCATGGCGGAAGAGCCACAGATGATCGCCGCTGGCCTCGAACCGGACCGCCTCTTCTCGTCGAGCCACCAGATAGGCGGACTCCTCTTCCGGAGCCACCGCGGTGCGAGTCATCGTCAACACCCGCGGCATCTTCAGGTAGCTTCGTCCGGGTAATTCTCCAGCATCGACTTGAGATCGGCCAGGAATCGGTCGCCGTCGGCTCCGTCGACCACCCGGTGATCGTAAGACATCGACAGCATTCCCTTGGTCCGGATGCCGAGTGAATCGGTCCCATCGGGGTGGGTGATGACAGCGGGACGCTTTTCGATGGCGCCGACACCCAGTATGGCCACTTGTGGCTGGTTGATGATCGGCGTCCCGGCGTATGAGCCTAAGCCGCCCGGATTGGTGATGGTGAACGTACCGCGCTGTACTTCGTCCGGGAGCAACTTCTTCTCTCGTGCCCTGGTGCCCAGATCATTGATGGCGCGGGCGATCCCGATCAGGGACAACTCGTCGGCATGTTTGATGACCGGGACGATCAGTCCCCAGTCCAGCGCTACCGCCATGCCGACGTTGATGTCATGCCGGAAAATGGTGCTCTCGCCGGACACGGCGGCGTTGATAGCGGGGTGACGGCGCAGGCACTCGGCCGCTGACTTGGTAATGAAAGCCAGGTAGGTCAGGTTGACGCCGCGCTCGGCGTACTCCGCTTTCTTGCGCCTACGAATGTCGACGATAGCGGTGTAGTCGATCTCGAAGAAACTTTGGACATGGGCCGACACCCGGCGCGACATGATCATGTGATCGGCTGTGAGCTTCCGTATGCGAGACCACGGCTCTACCCGGTCTTCCTCCCAAGGATCGACGATGGCAGCAGAGGGAGCAGCGAGGGCAGCAGCGGGGGCGGCGGGGGCGGCGGGAGCAGCGGGAGCAGCGGGAGCAGCGGGGGCGGCCGCAGCGGGGCTTTCCAGGAACTGTAAGACGTCGTTCTTGGTGACTCGGCCGGCGTGGCCGGTGCCGGGAATGGTGGAGATGTCGAGGTCGTGCTCCGCAGCCATCTTTCGTACCAGTGGCGTGGATTTGCGCCGCAGGCGCTCGTCGGCTGATTCTTCGGCGCCGACAGAAGCGGGAGCCGGGGGGGACGTAGGGGGCGCTGGCGCTGTGGCAGGGGAAGGAGTTGGTGACGCTGTGGGAGCAGGGGCCGGGGCTGGGGCCGCTTCTACCGCGGGGGCTGGTGCGGGTTCGGCTGAGGGGGCCGCGGCGACGGCCGCTGAGGAGTCGGTCTCGATTCGGGCCACGACGGTGTTGACTTCGACCGTCTCGCCCTCCTGTACCAGAATTTCCGCTAGTATCCCCGCGCTGGGCGAGGGAATCTCCGCGTCGACCTTGTCGGTGGAGATCTCGAAGATCGGCTCGTCGCGTTTGACCTCGTCGCCCGCCTTCTTGATCCAGGTGGAGAGGGTGCCCTCGACGATGGATTCGCCCATCTGTGGCATTATGACGTCAATACGGGCCATGCAGTTGCTCCAAGGTCTGATTCGAGGTTCCGAGGTCCGGCGTGGAACATCGGCCTAACTAATATGCCGCCAACCACCGCGCCGCCGCTACCAGATCTTCGGTCTGCGGCAGGACGAAGTCCTCCAACGCCGGCGCATAGGGAATCGGCACGTCGTAGGCGGCTACGCGCTTGACCGGCGCGTCGAGAAATTCGAAGGCGTCGTTGTTGATACGAGCGGTGATTTCCCCCGCAACGCCACCCGTGCGAGTGTCTTCGTGCGCGATCATCACCCGGTTGGTTTTTCTCACGGAGGCCATGATGGCCTCGTCGTCCATCGGCAACAGGGTACGAAGATCGATGACCTCGATCGACAGTCCGTCTTCCGAGGCAAGCTGTTCCGCAGCCTCGAGCGCCTTGAACACCATAGCCGACCAGGTGACGATGGTCAGGTCGCTCCCTTCTCGAGCCAGGCGGGCCTTTCCGATCGGCGTGAGGATCTCTTCGTCGGCGGGGAGGTCTTCCTTGATCCGGCGGTACAGGTACTTGTGCTCGAAATAGAGGACCGGGTCATCGTCGCGCACAGCGGCTTTGATGAGGCCCTTGGCGTCTCGGGCGGTGGCGGGGCATACGATCTTGAGTCCCGGTGTATGCAGGAAGGCCGCCTCGGGATTCTGCGAATGGAACGGGCCCCCACGGACGTACCCTCCGCTGGGTCCGCGCACGACGATCGGGGTCGGCAAACCGGCGCGGTACCTGGCCGTCGCCACGTAGTTGGTCAACATGTCATAGGCGCAGGAGATGAAATCGATGAACTGCATCTCCGCGATGGGCCGGAACCCCATGTGGGCCGCGCCGGCGGCGGCGCCGACGATGGCCGCCTCCGCAATCGGCGTATCGATGACGCGCTGCTCACCGAACCGCTCGAGGAAACCGTCCGTCACCTTGAACGCGCCGCCGTAAGAGCCGACGTCTTCGCCCAGAATGAAGACATTCTCGTCGCGCTCCATTTCCTCCAGCATGCCCTGGCGGATTGCCTCCAGGTACGTCACCTCAGGCATTTCGCCTCCGCCCTGTCGTGATAATTAGCGACCATACCATTCCTTCTGCGCTGCGGGGGGATCGAGATACACGCCCGCGAGTGCCGTGCCGGCATCCGGCCCCGGCTCGGGCTCCACCAACGCCACCGCCGCATCCAGCTCCTCGGCGATGCGCCGGTCTATGTCGGCCAATGCCGCCGAAGTACTCCAGCCCGAATTCGTCAGCTGCCTAACGTAGCGGTCGATAGGATCGTTGGCTTCCCACCGTTCCATCTCCTCGGCGGACTGGTAGGACTGATCGTCGTGTTCCGCATGCCCCTTGCGCCGGTAGGTTTCCAATTCGATGAGGGTCACCCCTTCGCCGCTCCGGGCGCGGTCGACCGCCCGGCGGGTCACTTCATACACGGCAAGCACGTCGTTCCCGTCGGCGCGTACACCGGGGATGCCGTAAGCCGCAGCTTTGTCGGCCAGGTGCTTGACGGCGCTCTGTTTGGCTGTCGGCGTGCTAAAAGCGTAGCCGTTGTTCTCGGCGATCACCACCAGTGGAAGCCTTTGGACCGCCGCGAAGTTGATACCCTCGTGAAACGCACCGGTGCTCATGGCGCCGTCACCGACGTATACCAGGGCTACCCGGGCTTCGCCCCGCATCTTGAACGACAGGGCAATCCCGGCCATCACGGGGACCATATCGCCCAGATGGGAGATTTGGCCGATGAAACCGCGTACCGGCGTTCCGTAGTGAACGTTGAGGTCCCGGCCGTGCGTGGGACCGTCGGCTTTCGCCATATACTGGCGCAATATCTCAACCGGCGTGGCCCCGCGTACCAACATCGATCCGAGGTTGCGGATCAGCGGGGAGAGGATGTCGCCCTTGTCCTGATCGAGGGCGTAGGCGCTCCCCACCGCATCGGCTTCTTGCCCCAGCGAGCGAAATAGTCCCCCGACGATCTTGGTTTGGCGATAAAGCACCGCCAGCCGTTCCTCGAGCGACCTGGTCGACCTCATGTAGTAATACAGGTCGAGCAGTTGCTCGGCGGACAAGCCGGCTGGAATGGCGGGCGGTTGGGAAACAGAGTTGGGCGAGGACATGCAAGTCTTGTAGTGGTAGTCTCTTAGGGTGAGGCGACCAAAGATCGACCGGTGTTGCCGGAGAGTCAAGGCGGCGATGAGGACTCAGGTGTCTGGTCGTATTCCGTGAGGTTTCGCAAAAGGCTACTTTAGCGTCTGCACCTCCTCCGCCCAACTTCACCAGGTAACAAGCTATGTCCTTCTCCCGTTTCCAGGCCCTTCTCGTAGCACTAGTCCTCCTCATCATCACACAACCCGTCGTGGCCGAAGGCAGCCTACCTGGTTACACCACCAAAGTCCTCAGTCTATTCGTCATTGTAGGTGCCTATCGAATCCTGCGTCCACACATCAAGCTCTTGTGGACGACCGCGATCTTGTTCTTGGTAGCAGCCGTCGCCGTCCCCACGGACGCGGCGACGGCAGGCAATACCGCCCATCTGGTTGGAGCCCTGGCGACCGTCATCGCACTGACCATCACGGCTGTCGCGATTGCCATCGAAGCCGTGCGGGAAGATTGGGTAACACGGGACACGCTCCTTGGTGCCGTCGCGGTCTACCTCCTGATAGGCATCACCGCGACTTACGCCTATGAGGCGATCGAGATACTCGCCCCGGGGTCCTTCACAAACCTGCACGGAATGGACTCCGCTCAGATGTTCGGGGAACTCAACTACTTCAGCCTCGTGACACTAACAACCCTCGGTTACGGCGACATCGCGCCGGTGGCACCAACTGCAAGGGTGCTTGCAACCATGGAAGCCATTGTCGGCCAGTTTTTCGTCGCCGCCGTCGTGGGACTCTTGATCAGCCGTGGCGGCACCCAGAGACGCTCGACGAAAGGCCCCGATTCTCTGACGGAAAACTCGTCGAACCCATCGCAGGATTGATCCATGTCTCGATCGCTCACCGTCACCGCGGCGTTGCTGATCGGTTCGCTCCTTCCGATCCGTGCAGCAGCGCAACGAGTCGTGACCTTCGGTGTCGTCATCGACGGAAACTCGTTTTACAATGCTTCCTTCCGGCCCCTGCTCCAAAACGAGATCCGCGATCTTCTCGGTGGCGAATTCGATGTCCGCTTCCCGGATGAGAAGGAAGTCGTGGCCGACTGGACGCGATCTGGGATCGAGGCCGCGCTGGAGAGTCTGCTGAACGATCCGGACGTCGATCTGGTTCTGACGTTCGGGGCTATCGCGTCTCAGGTGGCGGCCGAATTCGGTCCTCTCCCTAAACCCGTGGTCGCGCCGTTCGTGCTCGACGCCAAATTGCAGGGCCTGCCGATGGTGGACGGGGCCAGCGGCGTCCAGAACCTCACCTATGTGGCATACCCCACGGCTACGGTGAACGACCTAGGAGCCTTCCGAGAGGTGGTGCCGTTCAATCGCCTCGCCATCCTGGTCGAGCGGGCGTATCTCCGCGCTGTTCCGTCCTTGCGTAGCGGAACGGAACAGGCCTTGGCAGAACTGGGAATCAATGGGACCATAATCGGCGTTGGTCCCTCCATCGACTTGGCCCTCGGTGCTGTGCCGCCCGATGTCGACGCGGTGTTCGTGGGGTTTCTGCCACGGGTTTCCGAGGAAGATACCGAGCGTCTCATCCGCACGCTGCAGAGCAGACGACTGCCGAGTTATACCGTCTTGGGGGAGGAATGGGTGGAACGCGGCTTCCTGACTTCGGCCGCCACCGATCTCGTCGGCCAACGCATAGCCCGACGCGCCGCCCTCAACGTCCAACGCATTCTCCTCGGTGAAGACCCCGCGACGATTCCGGTCCAGTTCACCCGGAACGCACGCGTCAGCATCAACATGGCGACCGCCCGAGCGGTCGGCGTTTCTGTGCCCTGGGCGATCATGACAGAGGCGGTACTTATCGATCGTGATCGGCGGGACGTGGCACGCCATGTGAACTTGGGGAACGCCGTGCGAGAAGCGGTAGCGCGCAACCTCGATCTGGCGGCGCAGGGACTCGCCGTGGCCGCTGGTGAGCAACGCGTCCGTGGTTCACGAGCGCCACTGCTACCTCAGGTCGACTTCGGCGTGGACGCATTGGTGATCGACGCCGATCGCGCGGCGGCCAGCTTTGGGCGACAGCCGGAACGGTCCATTGCAGGATCGGCCACGCTGGTCCAGCGCCTCTACTCGGAGCAAGCCTGGGCCGGTTACGGGATCGAGAAGCACCTCCAGGAAGGTCGCGTCCAGGGACGCGATGAAGTCCGGCTGAATGTCATACTCGACGCTGCTACGACCTATCTCACGGTGCTCAGGGCCAAGACGGTCGAGCGCATCGTTCAGGACAACCTGCGGGTGAGCCGATCCAACCTCGAGGTCGCCGAAGTGCGCCGGTCCATCGGGACGGCGGCCGCGGGAGAGGTCCCGCGCTGGGAGAGTGAGATCGCCCGAAGCAGACAGGAGGTGATCACCGCGAACAGCCTGCGCAACATCCTCGAGATCGAACTCAACCGAATTCTCCGCCGCCCGCTCGAGGAGTCGTTCCTCACCGACGAAGTACAACCCGAAGACGTGCAAGTGATCACCAATCAGCCGCGGCTGCAACCGTATCTCGCCGGCCAAGGAGCGTTCCGCGTGTTCCGCGACTTCATGGCTCAGGAGGCCATCCTCGGCTCGCCGGAGTTGCGGCAGTTCGATGCGGCGATCGCTGCCCAGTCACGGGGCCTGACCGCTACCAAACGCGCCTTCTTCGTCCCAGACCTGGCGTTGTTGGCCGACGCGACGAACATCTGGTCAAAGAGCGGCGCCGGGTCCGTACCGCCCCCCGGGAGCGGAATCGTGCCCAACGATATCGGGTGGTCGGTGGGCCTGCAGCTGTCCTATCCGTTGTTCACGGGTTTCGCCCGTGGCGCCGCCAAATCCCAAGCCGAACTCGATCTCGAAGACTTGCAGACCCGGCGTGCGGCCGCGGCCGACCGAGTGGAGCAGCGGGTGCGCGCGGCCATGCACCAGATGGGCGCGTCCTACGCCAACATCGGGTTGGCGCGAGCTTCGGCCAGGGCCGCCCAGATCAACCTCAACCTGGTCACGGACACATATAGCCGCGGGTCCGCCTCAATCACCGACTTGATCGATGCCCAGAACAACGGTCTCCTCGCCGACCTCGACGCCGCCTATTCATCCTACAACTTCTTGGTGGATCTCATGGAAGTGGAGCGAGCCGTCGGCGTCTACACGTTTTTCCTTACCCGCGCCGAACACGAAGACTTTCTCGACCGGCTGGACGCGTTCGCCGCCCAGCAGACCAATTGACTTACCCACCCCCATGGACGCGATGACGCGATGGCACACGGTACGCCTCTTTCCGAGCGCCCTGGTCGCGGGTATTACGGGGATGGGTAACGCGGGATAGTAGAAAGATCGCCGGTAACCTAGGAGCGTGGACCGCGGCACCGGACGGCCCGGAATGCTCCTACCGCCTGTCCGCCCGCCGGCTCAACCTTTCGAGTAGATCATCCGAGCGAAGAAAATACCGAACACCGCTGCTAGCACACTGGCGCTCAAGACAGCTGTCTTGGCGATGGCCAGGTGACCGGCAGTGGCGAAGGCCAGTTCGGCGATGAAGATGGCCATGGTGAACCCGATCCCTGCGACGGTGCCTACGACCAGCAGCCCCCGGTACCCGATGTCACTAGGAATCTCCAGCAGCTTCAGCTTGACACCGATCCAGCAGAATACCAGCACGCCGAGCGGCTTGCCCACGACGAGGCCGGCGGACACGCCGAGGAAGATGAGCCAAGCGCCCTCTTGGCCGAAATCGACGCCGCTGAAATGTATGCCCGCATTGGCCAGCGCGAAGAGCGGCATGATCACGAAGGACACGATGCCGTGCATGCTGGCGACCAGGCGAACGACCGGAGATACAGCTTCCCGCGCGGCAAAGGACAGCTTGTTTAGCGGACCAACCAGGTGCTCGTCGGGGGCACCTTGCTCCTTGGCCATATGTTCGAACTCGTTTATCGCCTCACGCGCCACGCGCAGGAACCCGAGACGGCCGTACCACGGCTTGACCGGAGCCATGAGGCCAACGATGACCCCAGCGAGCGTGGGGTGGATCCCGATCCGATACAGCCCGGCCCAGACCAGAACCGTGGGAACGAGATACTTGGCGCCGGGCCGTAACCCCAGGCGCACATAAAGCCACACTATGACGATCCCCAACCCGACGAGCCACAACCCGTCTGCCGACATACCCGATGAGTAGAACAAGGCAATGACAAGGATGGCACCGATGTCGTCGACGATGGCCAACGCCAGCAGCAATACACGAAGGGCCGGAGGAATTCTGTTGCCCATGATCATGAGCACGCCGACCGCGAAGGCGATATCGGTGGCCATGGGAACTCCCCAGCCGTGGAGGGCCGGCCCGCCGCGGTTGAGCACCGCGTATATCGCCGCCGGAACGACCATCCCTCCAAGAGCCGCCGCCAGCGGGAGCGTTGCATGACGGGCACTTGAGAGGACTCCTTCGGCAATCTCCCGCTTGACCTCGAGACCAATGACCAGGAAGAACAAGGTCATGGCGAACTCGTTGATCCAGAAATGCAGGTCCTTGGTGAAGACCGCCCCTCCCACGCCAATGGAGAATGGCGTATGCCACAACACATCGTAGCTGTGCTGCCATGGCGAGTTGGCCCACACCAGCGCGACGACGGCGGCGACGATCAGGGTGATGCCGCCGGCGGCTTCTACGTGGAGGAAAGACTCCACCGGACGCAACGCCCGGAGGGCCAACGCCCGGGCAGGCATCCACGCCTCCGGCGGATGCCGGAGGGCATGGGTCAGCGTTTCAAAAATGCCGGATCGTTTGGCCACGTTAGTCGAACGGGAGGGACCGGTCGCTCAGTAAGCGCCGCGAATGCTGTGGCGGGGCTCGGCGAGCGTGTGGACCTCGGCCAGGAACCGTTTGGCCATCTTGTCCGCCTCGCTCTCCCCCACCTGGTCGGTCCGAACCTCCACCCTAGTGTAGTGCCCACCTTCGGCCTCGACACGGACGGCGACCCGGCCAATGGAACCGGCGAACTCTCGGCCGCGTGGTTCCTCGGCGGCCGGGGTCAGCTTGGCACCAAAGAACCGGGTGGCCGCTTCGATGACTTCGTCGGGACTGACGGACGTGCGGTGAAAGTATTTCACGCCCGGTTACGCCTCGTTGTACTCGATGCCGAGGTGAGTGATCTGCTCCTCACCCATCAGATAGCGCAGAGTGTTCTTGAGCTTGGTGAGCTGGATGAAGAGATCGTGCTCGGGATAGAGTCCGGGCACGGTCTGGGGACTCTTGAAGTAGAACGACAGCCACTCCTGAACGCCCCCCATGCCTGCCCGCTGGGCCAGGTCGGTGAACAGCGCCAGGTCGAGCATCAACGGCGCGGCCAGAATGGAGTCGCGACACAGGAAATCGACCTTGATCTGCATCGGGTAGCCCAGCCACCCGAAGATGTCGATGTTGTCCCAACCTTCCTTATTGTCGGCGCGCGGCGGGTAGTAGTTGATACGGACTTTGTGGTACATGTTCTGGTACAGATCCTTATACTTGTCGGGCTGGAGAATGTGTTCCAGTACGCCCAGTTTCGACACTTCCTTGGTCTTGAACGACTCCGGATCGTCGAGCACCTCACCGTCGCGGTTGCCAAGGATGTTGGTAGAGAACCAGCCGGATACTCCCAGCAAACGGGCTTTGAACATCGGAGCCAGGACCGTCTTGATCATCGTCTGACCGGTCTTGTAGTCCTTGCCACAAATGGGCACACCGCGCTGTGCTGCGAGGGTGGCCAACGCCGGCGCGTCGACGGCCAGGTTGGGAGCCCCATTGGCGAAGGGGACGCCTTCCATGATTGCCGCGTAGGCGTAGAGCATGGCCGGGGAGACCTCCGGGTGGTTTTCGTCCATCCCCTTTTCTAACGCCTCGATCGTTTGGTGCACCGGACCGGGAGCGATGAACACCTCGGTGGAGGCGGACCATACTATTACGATGCGGTCGCACCCGTTGGCGGCCTTGAAATCGCGAATGTCCTGACGCAGGGCTTCTGCAAGTTCCCGCTTGGTCCCGGCAGACTTGACGTTGGTCCCTTCCAGGTTCTTGACGTACTCGTCGCTGAACACAGCTGGAATGGGAGTGATCGCCTCGAGCGCGTCCTTGATGGGATCTAGGTGCTCCCACCGGTTCAGGACTCCGCAGTGCAGCGCCGCTTCATAGGCGTTGGCCGGAAGCGGATCCCAGGCCCCGATCACGAGGTCATCGAGGGTAGCGAGCGGCGCGAAATCCTTGATCATGGGCACCCGCGATTCGGTTCGCTTGCCTAAACGGATGGTGCCCATCTGGGTGAGCGAGCCGATCGGCTTGGCCATTCCACGGCGAATCAACTCCACGCCGGCGATGAATGTGGTAGTGACGGCGCCGAGGCCGACGCACATGATTCCCAGCTTGCCGGTAGCCGGCTCGATTGGTCGAGCGTTTGCAGGTGACACGGCTATGATCCTTTCGCGATGGTATCGAGGGCCCCGGATGCGTCGTCATTCCCTCGACGAGCCTGGGCGCCTTCGGTAATGGAATAGATATGGACGATTCGCTGCCCGATGGTGATGGCCGACAGCAGCGACAACACAGCCACGATTGAGGATAGCACCAACCCGCCGGGACCAGGGCCCACGATGAGCGCGGCCCCGCCGATGCCCACTATACGCTCGGCCCGCTGGGCGATTCCCACTCGGCACTCCAGCCCCAGGCCCTCGGCCCGGGCCCGAGTATACGACACTACGAGGGAAGTCAGGATCGCCACCATGCACAGGACGACCGC
Organism: uncultured Acidimicrobiia bacterium; assembly: GCA_964196605.1. Taxonomy (GTDB): domain Bacteria; phylum Gemmatimonadota; class Gemmatimonadetes; order Gemmatimonadales; family GWC2-71-9; genus N074bin45. Next base: position 12,921 of record CAXMUQ010000099.1, on the reverse strand, counting down.
GACATTCCGATAGGCGATGTCGGGAGCGGTCATGAAGAACAGTCCGATCCCGATGAATGTGGCGCCATCGCCGATACGGTCGAGGGTGGAGTCGTAGAACGCGCCGAATTTCGACGTAGCGTCGGTCCGGCGCGCCACAGCTCCGTCGAACGTGTCGACCACGCCGCTCAGGAGCAGGAGAAGGCCACCCAGCCGGATCGACCCCATGCCGAACGCCACGGCCGAGGCGATCACGAATCCGACACCGATCGTGGTGATCGTGTTCGGCCGGACCCCAATCCGTACCAGACCCCCGATCAGCGGGTCGACGATGGCGAAGAACAAGCGCTCCAGGCCGGGAGGAACGAGCTTCACCGGGTGGGCCTGCTATGCAACTGTGGTTCTCCCAACGGTTTCTGCCTCTCGGAATTCGGGCCGAAAGGATAACCCTCACCGGGAGGAAGGGCAATCAGGGTTGATATATCAGATAGGGGGCCACCTGAGCGTCGAATCGCTCCAAATGGCCGGGCCAGGTGGACACTATGGCCGGAGCGGTCTCTCGCCCGGTTATCGCTTCTCGCAGTGCAGCGCCGCCCGCCAAACGGTCGAAGTGGGCCTCATACCAGCCGATATCGGTACCGTGCCTTTGCCACACGGCCGTGAGGAGGTGCACCGCAGTTACCGTTGGGTCGTAGGTTGAACGATCGGTGACGCGCAACCGGATACCCACCAGGCTGCCCCCGGAAAACTTGCCGTCCCCGGGGTCCACCGGAACGAAGCCGACCCCCTCGAAGACCACGCCGGGAAGGTCCGCAGCGCGCACGGCGTTCAGTACGGCAGCCGTATCCAGCCAGGGAGCGCCAATCTGTTCGAACGGGGCCTCACTGCCGCGGCCGACCGATAAAGCTGTGCCTTCGAACAGGCACAACCCAGGATAGTGGAACAGACTCTCCAGAGTCGGGAGATTGGGGCTGGGGCGAATGAAAGGCAGCCCGGTCTGGTCGAAAGCCATCGAACGATCCCAGCCGTCCACCGGTACCACGGTTACCTCGACATCAATGGCGAGTTCTTCACGGGCCACTAGCGCTTGCTCACCAATGGTCAGTCCGTGGCGCATCGGAACGGACAGCAGTCCCACCGACGATCGCTGGTCGGGACCGTTGATATTACCTTGGCGGCGCCCACCGATGGGATTGGGCCGGTCGAGCACCAGCACAGGGATGCCCGCGGCGCCTGCCGCTCGCATGACGGCTGCGGTGGTGGTGATGTAGGTAAAATATCGAGCCCCGGCGTCGGGCAGATCGACGACCATGACGTCTATGCCCGACAGCATTTCCGGAGTGGGGGAGGACGTCCGGCCGTAGAGGCTGTAGATTGGAATGCCGGTGGCGCTGTCGACGGAATGATCGACCGCTTCTCCCGGTGCGGCCGCGCCGCGGAACCCGTGCTCGGGACTGAACAAGGCTTCGATGACGATACCGGCGGATTGCAGACGCTCGACACCGTGCACGCCCTTGGCATCGACAGCGGCGTGATTGCTGACAAGGCCGATTCGGCGCCCGGCCACCAGGTGGATGCTGTCGGCTAGGAGTACTTCGATCCCTGGCCTAACGATTGGCCGGCCGGCTTGCAACTCACGAGCGGGAGCGTCGCCGCAGCCGGCTGCAACGACGATCAACCCTAACAGTGCGAGAGTGTGGTGCAGCGTTTTCATCGAATCCTGTGGTTTGTCTGTGGCGCTTTCATTTTAGGGGCGACGCAAGCCGGCGGTCAGGCGGTTCACGGCGCGAAAGGTTCATCAGCCGAAATAGCGGGTATCGACGAGCTGATGCGATCTCTCGATACCCGGCAGAAGGTAGCTCAAATCGTGGTGCCCTGGTTACGTGGATCCTACTCCGCGTTCGATGCGGAGGCGTTGGACCAGGCGCGGATGTGGGTCGATTCGCTCCAAGTCGGCGGCTTGATCATCTCGATCGGTTCCCCGCTGGACGTGGCGGCCAAGCTCAACTACCTGCAGGGGCGCTCCAGGCTGCCGTTGTTGGTGGCCGCCGACCTCGAGTCCGGCACCGCCATCCGACTACGGGGAGGCACACCATTCCCTCGGAATATGGGAGTGGCGGCGGCCGGACGTGAACTCGACGCTTACGAAGTCGGTAGAATCAGCGCTCTCGAAGGGCGGGCGGTGGGCATTCACATGGCCTATGCCCCGGTGGCGGACGTCAACAACAACCCAGACAACCCGATCATCAACGTACGGTCGTACGGTGAGGATCCCTACCAGGTTGCTCGACTGGTGGCCGCAGAGATTCGTGGCATGCGGGACCACGGAATGCTGTCGACCGCCAAACACTTCCCAGGACATGGGGATACCGGCACCGACTCCCACATCGAACTTCCGGTCATCACAGCCGGGTGGGGGCGATTGGATTCGCTAGAACTGGTCCCGTTCCGCGCCGCCATCGGCGCCGGCGTGACCGCGGTGATGAGCGCCCACATCGCCGTACCAGGTTTCAACGGCAACAACTCGCGGCCGGCCACCCTGGCCCCAGACATTCTGACCGGCGTCCTGCGCGACTCGTTGGGGTTCGAGGGCATCATCGTCACCGACGCCCTCAACATGGGTGGCGTGGTGCGCCGGTACGGCGAGGGCGAATCAGCGGTGCTGGCGTTTCTGGCCGGCGCCGACTTCCTGCTACAGCCAGGTGATCCGGCTGTCGCCATTGACGCGGTGGTGGAAGCCGTGGAACAGGGACGCATAACCCAGGAACGACTCGACCGATCTGTTCGGCGGATGCTGGAACTCAAGCAACAGCAGGGACTCTTCGAGCGACGGTTTGTGGATCTGGACCGTATTCCAGAGGTCGTGGGATCCGCGGCATTCCAGGAACTTGCCAAGGACATCACCGAGCGCTCGCTCGTCCTGGTCAAGGACAGTGCCAACGTGGTAGGGACGTTCAAGAACGTGCGCGAGGTGTCGATCGTAAATCTGTCCAAGGACGGGCAACAGAGCTTGGGCAATATCCTAACCGGCAAGCTGCGCGAGGCCGGAATGACGGTGCGGTCGTTCCGATTGTACCCCGCCAGTGGGGCGGCCAGCTACGACTCGGCTCGGGCGGTAATCCGCAAGGCACCGGTCACCATATTCATGACCGCCGTGCGGCCAGTCTCGGGCGAGGGGAACATAGACCTGGCACCCGCTGCCGTGGATTTGATCTCGACGACGGCGCAGTGGAATCCCACAATTTTGGTCTCCCTCGGCTCACCGTACCTTATCAGGGACTTGGACGGGGTCCAGGCCTATGTGCTCGGCTGGGCCAACCGGCGGATGACCGAAGAGGCTTTGGCCGGGGCTCTCTTGGGTGACGTGCCCTTCACTGGAAAACTCCCCATATCCGTCCCACCGCACTACCCACTCGGAGCTGGACTCACCACCGGTGCCACCCACTAGCGCACGGCGCCACCAGCCACGCAGAACGCCCGCCACAGCACTCCTAGCTGGCACGGCCTTGGTGGCATGTGGCGGCGTGCCCCCAGCGCCGACGCCTGCACCGCAAGGTGACCTCGCCGTACTCGACTGGAGCGCCACGACGGCGTTTCTCGACTCCGCCGCGGCCAGCGGCGCCATGCCAGGGGCAGTGTTGGGGGTCAGCTACCGCGGAGCCCGACTTACCTACGGCTCGGGACGACTGGGCCTGGACGATCCGACCCATCCTGACGCCAACACGGTGTACGATCTGGCGTCGCTCACCAAGGTTGTCGGCTTGACCACGGCGGTGATGTTGGCCGTGGATGAGGGTCGGCTCGATCTCGACGCTCCGGTGCGGCAATACGTCCCCCGATTTGCCGGTCCCGAGAAGGACGGCGTCACGCTGCGCCAGCTGCTAACTCATACCTCAGGGCTCCCTGCGTGGCGCCCGCTCTATCTCGAAGCCCCTACGCGGGATTCGGCACTCGCTTTGGTGTACCTCACGGACCTCGAGACAGTTCCTGGCATGGAGTACCGCTACTCCGACCTGGGCGCCATCCTTCTGGCTCAGGCGGTAGAGACAGCTTGGGGAATGGGCCTCGACAGCATCCTGGTGCAGAGAGTATTCCGGCCGCTGGCAATGACCGCCACCACTTTCCGGCCACCTGCCTCATGGACAGCCAATATTGCACCGACTGAAGACGACCCCTGGCGCGGCCGGATCATACGCGGCGAGGTGCACGACGAAAACGCGGCTCGGTTGGAGGGAGTGTCGGGCCACGCGGGTCTGTTCAGCACCACGCACGATCTGCTAGTGTTCGGTGAGTGGTTGCTGTCAGCTTTTCAGGCCGAAACCCCGGAGCCGGTGTGTTTCAGCGGAGTCCGTTGCGGCGCCGTGGCCGCTCTCCCTGCCCCATCGGTGGTTCCGGCGTTCGCCACACGACAATACCTGGTACCGGGTTCCAGCCGCGCCTTGGGCTGGGACACGCCATCGGGTTTGTCGACAGCCGGCAGGTTGATGTCCGAGGACAGCTTCGGACACACCGGCTTTACCGGAACGTCTATCTGGATCGATCCGCGAAACCGGCTGGTGGTAGTGCTGCTCACCAACCGGGTGCATCCGTCGCGCGAGAACAGCCGGATTGGTCCAGTAAGGCGCGGTGTGGCGGACCTCGTTGTTTTGACGTTGATGCCAGACGCACAACCGCGCCCCGACGCTGTGGTCGAGGCGCGGTGAGCGTACCGCGTACAGGCAGCCGAGCTCAGTTGTACAACTGAGCCCAGGAGCGGCCGGCAAGTGGTTGTGCGTTAGCGGAGAGCTGGAGGGCCCTGGCAATTGAACAGGAGGAAAACTGGGCCACGGAGTTACCGGTCAGGGTTGTGGGATCGAAGTCTGCCTGGGCCGCCATCACGCCGCCAGTGATGTGTCCCCCGGTTCCAGTACTTTTTACGCTCCCCTGAACTATTACCACTCCGAAGAATTCCACCCCACCCGAAAGATTGAGATCTCCCTCCACCAAGAGGATGCCCTGACCGCGGCCTCCGGATAGTGAGACGTCTCCTGGTGCGTAGAGGATAGGGAAGTGATCGGAGCAAGCTCCGAACGCCGTGCCGGTGAACGGCTCACCCCAGTTTTTTGCATCACCGGTGTTGCAGGCGAGACCGGTCAATGAGGGGCCGGCTCCAGTGACGGTCCCCGACAAGTTGTGGTCCGCCAAGGCGGCTAGTTCCGCAAAGGTGATTCCGCCAAAATCGGTGAACGTCTGAGCGGTGACCGTGGTGTCGCCCCCGACGAACGGCGGGATGCCATCGACGCAGGCTAAGCCGCTGCAGCCGGAGCCACTGGTGGTGACAGTGGTACCTGAGGAACGAATACCGGGGACGTCCTGGGTGGCGGGACACCCACCCCACCCAGTGGGAACCGCATCGATACCGTGGATTTCAGCGGTCCCCCCCAGGTGCAACGCACCGTCCACCGTCAGAGCCGCTCCCATGTCGATACTGGGAATCAACAACCGGCTCAAGGCCCCCACGGTTCGCTTGGCCATGATGTTCCCGCCGGCGTCGGTACGGCGCCCGGTCGACTTGACCAAGAACAGATTCGAGTTGAGCCGTGTAAGAGCCGGCGTAAATGACACCATACCCGACAGATTCACCGTCGGAAGCGTCATGGTGTCGCCTACCGCCATGCTGTTGTAGGAATTGTTCCATGCAGTCAACACGGACGTCAGCCCTGCTTCACTCGCCTCGAACGACTGGGTGGCGTACATGGTGTTTCGGCCGCTTCGTTGCTCGAGGTGACCGACGTAGAACGTGGCGCCGACGAGCCCGCCGATCACGACCATGGCAAACACCGAGATCGCCAGCGCAATACCGCGCTCGCCGACAAGGTTTGGGGTGTGCATCGTGGTATCCCTCTCTCTCGTCAACCTGCGTTCCGCAGGTGGACTGTGGTGATGAGACTGTCCTGCAAGAACGAGCGGCTGTCTCCCAGACCGCGACTCACGGCCCTTTGAGTGACGCCTCGCAGAGTGAGCCGGATCTGGCGGACATCCGTTGGCGCGGTGGTAGCAAGGCCGGCCGAGGTGAAGTACTGCAGAAGGATTCCGTTGACTTGGAGCGGCCCCAATACCGGCTGAAGGCTGGCCTGGCCGCTGCTAACCGACCGGGCGCCGAGCCAGGTGGCACCGCCACTGTTCATCTGCGACAACTCCATTACCTCGAATGAGCGTAGGGGGCCCCCAACCTGTAGATCGGCCATCCCGTTGGTGAGCAAGCCGGAGAAATCGCTGAACGTCAAGCGTACGGCGGCGTTGACTCCGCAATTGCTGGCCACATCCACCGCGGTCGGCTCCAGGGCCAACCAGGCATCATCCGTAGAATCATCAGGGTCGTTCTCGACAAAAACGATTACGGAATCGCGCCCGCTGGCTACGCTGCGTGTTCCATAGAAGGGAACCGAGCCGGTATCGAGCAACCGGATCTCGGTAGAGGTTATCTGACACATGAAGCCAACGCCCCGCATCGCCCTAAAGGTGATGCTGGACGACCCCATGGTCAGAATGTCCGACCCGGTGCCGCTGGCCGCCAACTCCCTGAGCTCCGTGGGCACCACCAGAGTGCCCGTCCGGAGATTCGACTGCATGGCGATGATCTCCATTTGCGCCTGCGACACCCGCTGGCTGGTGAGGGCGAACCGGGAGATCGATGTGGCCGCGATGATGAATACGACCAGCGCTATCATCAACTCGGTGAGGGTAAACCCGCGAGACGAGATGGTCATGTCAGATGCACCGGATGATTGTGGATATGGAATCGGTCACGACGGTCGGTGCCCGGGGATAGGACACTATGATCTCGACGGCCCGGGTGTTCCCCGTGCCGACGATACGCCAGGATTCGGTCATGCCATTAGCGTACAAGGGCCCCCCACCCACCATTGCCGAGGAGGTGCACGACGGCGTTGTGGAATAGGCTACCTGGCGAATGGTTTCGAGGCGCCTGGTGGCGAGTTGCGAGGCGGCCGTGGCCCACTTGCCGTAACCCGCCATCCTCGAGACGTTGGCGGTGGCGCTCGCCAGCGCCAGAAGCCCAATCGACAATATCACGATGGCAACCAGCACCTCGATCAGGGTGAATCCGGAGTTCTTTTTCGTCATCGGGACATTACCCTCCCAAACCCTGTGATCAGCACCGTATCGGCATGCACGCCCTTGGAAAGGGCGATCGAGGCTGTTGCGGTGCCTAGATTGGTCACTACGCCGCGCGGATCGACCACTATTACGGCTCTGGTCCCGACGAGTCCCACGCCGGCGGGCCCGAAGTCCTGAACGAGGACTGTGTCGATCCCTCCACCGGGGAGATCCTGGGTGATCATCACCATGGTCGACTGAATATGGAAACTAGAGCCCACGTTGGTTTCGATGGCTTGGGCCTTGGCCCGATTGAATAGCGCCACCACCTTGGACCGAGCACCACGAACGTCGTTGTGCTCCAACGTGTTCATCATCCTGGGCAGGTTAATCAGAACCATCGTCCCCATCACTACGAACACGATGACGATCTCTATCAGGGTGAACCCTGCTTGCTTGGTCACGGTAAAGACCCGCGTTTGTGTCAATACATCGGCAAGTTGCCATAGAGCGGTTTGTCGAACAGTCTGACACTAGGGCAACATTCGCGCCACTGGGTCAATACGTTGATAAACATGGGATTAGGTGATACAGGTAGCGTAACCATCTTCACTTTTGTTGCACCGAATACCGCTCTAGCGCAATAACTTGCGTATACCGATGAGCTCGTCATCCAGAGTCAGGCTAGGATATTGCGCTTTGCGACACCGAGTCTTCCCGGTGACCTCGTTGGCACCTTCCGGAGCATTTCATTAGCTTAAAACAGGCACTGACCGGACAGCCCCGGCCAACCATTTGATTCTTAAACCGATAAGTCTTCGGCGAGGTAGCTCCATGACAGCACCAGAGGCCCAAACGACCGACCAAGGTTTCCAGCTCACCCTGACAGACCAGGCCGCTGAAGAGGTCCGAAAGTTCCTCTCCCAGGAAGATGTGCCGCCGGAAACGGCCGGCCTGAGGGTCAGCGTACTGCCCGGCGGCTGCTCGGGGTTCAAGTACAGCCTGGCCATCGAGGATAAGGCCCAGGATGACGACCTCGTCCTGGAGGTGAACACCGTCCGCCTGTTCGTCGACGGGTTCAGCGCCCAATACCTGGTGGGAATGACCATCGACTACGTCTCGTCGATGCAAGGCTCCGGCTTCACCTTTAGCAACCCCAATGCAACCGGGGGCTGCGGCTGCGGCAGCAGCTTCACCGCCTGACCCCAAGCCGATCATTAGGAATGGGCTCACCCGCCACTCGCGTGTGGGCCCATTTTTGTAGGCCCCACAGCCACTCCGTCACGAGCTGATACCCTGACCGCTCTCGACCTCGCCGTCATCGTCCTGTACTTCGCGCTCACGCTGGGGCTCGGCCTCAGGCTGTCGAGGCGTCAAAGGACCGCCAGCGACTATTTCCTGGGAGCGGGGAACCTCCCGGCGTGGACCGTGCTCCTCTCGGTGGTGGCCACCGAAACATCAGCCCTGACGGTCATCTCCATCCCGGGAATCGGCGCTCGCGGCGACCTCACGTTCCTTCAGATAGCCATCGGCTACGTGGTGGGCCGAATCGGTGTCGCCGTGTGGCTCCTACCGGGGTACTTCGAGGGAGAGCAGCTCACAGCCTACGCCAGACTGGAAGATCGATTCGGGGTAACGACCCGCCGGGCCATTTCCACCGTGTTCATGAGCACGCGGTTTTTGGCCGACGGCGTGCGTATCTTCGCCGGGGCGATCCCCCTGGCGTTGGTGACCGGTTGGAATATTCCCACCGCGATTGTGGTGATGGGCCTGGCCACCCTGATATACACGCTCATCGGCGGCCTCAAGGCTGTGGTGTGGGCCGACGTAGTACAGTTGACCATCTATACCACCGGTGGGCTCCTGGCCTTGTTCATTGCCTGGCGCCTGGCCGGCGGGCCTGCCCAGGCCCTAGAACTCGCGCGGGAAGCCGGCAAGCTCAGAGTATTCGATTTCCAGGTGAACCTGACCACGACCTATACCTTCCTTGGCGGGCTGGTAGGGGGCGCTCTGCTGTCCGCGGCATCTCACGGCACAGATCAACTGATCGTTCAACGTTTGCTGGCCACGGGGAGCCTGCCCAAGGCGCGGATGGCTCTGGTGGGATCAGGCGTCCTAGTGGCGCTGCAATTCTTGCTGTTCCTGTTGGTGGGCTCCGCTATCTGGGCCGCTGGGCTTGCCCCAGAAGGCCGTCCGACAGATCAGATCTTCGCCCAGTTCATCGTGGACTATCTTCCTTCCGGAGTGGCGGGCCTTTTGGTAGCCGGAATTCTGGCGGCCGCCATGAGTACGCTGAGTTCCTCGATCAATGCTCTGGCTTCGTCGGTAACGCTGGATCTGTACGCCACCCGGAAACCCGAAGCCAGCCCAGAGGCGCTCCTGAGAGTGGGCCGCTGGTTTTCCGCCGGGTGGGCCCTGGCCCTGATCGGCGGCGCGTTGGCGTTCTACGCCGCCGCGACCATGGACACCCCGGTAGTGGTTCTGGCCCTTTCCATAGCTTCAATCACCTACGGGGGACTTCTGGGCACATACATCTTGGCCGGCAAGTGGCCCAGAGCACGAGGCCGGGACGTCATTGCCGGGGTGACCGTATCCGTGCTCGCCATGTTGGTAGTTGTGTTCGCTTCCCGGCTGGCGCCAGACGCCGACTCCTGGTTGGCGTTCGTTGGCCGTCTGGCATGGCCATGGTACGTGCCGCTGGGCACCGCGCTCACCCTCGCCGTTGGTATGGTGGCCAGCTATCTACCCGGGAAGGGCGGCCCATGAGTTTAGTAATCGGTGCTGACGTCGGCGGATCGAAGACCATGGTTGTGGCGGAACTCGAAGGCCACATTCATGCGCGTGTCCAAGCACCCGGAGCCGCGCTCCGGCCGGACATGGTTCTGCGATCCGCAACCACCATCGCCGACGCCATTCGACGGAGTTTGGTGGACACGGGCCGAATCTCGGCCGACGTGGTCGTCGTGGGCGCGGCCGGAGCCGGGCGGCTGGAGGAAGCCAAGGAACTGGCCCGGGCGTTGAGGGCCGAGGAATTGGCCGATTCCCTCAGAGTAACGACCGACGGAGAGATTGCACTGGTGGCCGCGTTCGGTGAGTCACCCGGCATCTTGATTCTGGCCGGCACCGGTTCAGTCGGGCTGGCACGAGATCCAGAGGGCAACATCAATCGTGCCGGCGGCTACGGCTGGCAAATGGGGGACGAGGGGAGCGGCTACGCGCTCGGCAGGGCGGCACTCGGGGTAGTGGGCAGGGCCGCCGATGGCATAGCCGATGCCACCGAGCTTTCAGAGAAAGTTCTCGCGGCCACTCGCTCGAATGACATCTCGCGCCTGGTGCGTTGGGCAGCGGCGGCCGGCCAAGGAGAGATCGCCGCCCTGGCGTCACTAGTACTCGAAGCAGCTGAGGCTGGCGACCAGTCGGCCACGGAGATGGTCACCCACGCAGCGGAAGACTTGCTCAGCCTCGCCATAAGTTTGCGACCTCTCTTTCCGCAAGGTAAGCCAATCCCGGTTGCCATGACCGGCGGCGTGGTTCAATCAGGACCACTGGCTGATGCGCTTAGGGCAATGCTTGCGAGCCGCTCTGATGTAACGCCGATCGAGGATGTCGTTGACCCGGTGCTCGGAGCTCTGAGCATGGCACGGGACATGGCCGAGACCGGAAGCGGGTAGCGATCCCCGTACTGGCGGGACCCACCGGAATGGAGCATACTCGCCACCGCACCGTACCCATACCAAGGACATGCACGTGACCGCCAAATCTTCGATCTTTTGGGCGTTCCTGTTCGTGGGGTTCATTACCGTCAGCCCAGCCGTCCAGGCGCAGGAGGTCGAACTCGACGCACCACCAGTAGTGCTGCTGAACATCCCGTTTACCATCACGATCCGGACGCCGGGGTCACTGGAGTCTGTGGGAGTGATGTTGCGGTCAGCCGACGGTACGCTCATGGCGGAAGACATGTTGGTTCCTCTCGGTGAGGTGGTACTCGATGAAATAGTGGTGACCGACAGGGCACAGATCCCCCTGACGGTCGAGGTCGGAGAATCGACGGTGTCAGTCGACGGACCGCTGTTGCCGGGCTGGGTCACCATCCTGCCACCGCTCGTCGCCATCGGAATGGCGCTGATCTTTCGCGAGGTGGTCACCAGCCTCTTCGTGGGTGTGTGGCTGGGATGCATGTTCATCGTTGGCTACAATCCACTTGAGGCCATCCTCCTGACGGTGGGCAAGTACGGCCGCCAGGCGTTGGCCGATCCCGACCACGCGGCCATAATCATCTTCTCGTTGTTGTTGGGGGGCATGGTTGGTGTGCTGGCCAAAATGGGAGCCACCAAGGCCATCGTCGACGCGGTCAGGCCGTTCGCCACAACTCCGATGCGTGGACAACTGACAGCGTGGTTTGCAGGTTTGGCCATCTTCTTCGACGACTATTCCAATACTCTCATCGTCGGCAACACCATGCGGCCGGTGACCGACGGTCTCAAGGTGTCCCGCGAGAAACTGGCGTACATCGTCGACTCGACAGCGGCGCCGGTATCGGCCATTGTGTTCGTGTCGACCTGGGTCGGCTTCGAAATCAGTCTCATCGCCGACAGCCTGGCGATCGGGGTGGCCCAAGGCGCAGCTGAAGCGACCGTCTCGCCCTTCGGCATATTCCTTAGTTCAATCCCCTATCTCTTCTATCCGATCTTCGCCTTGCTGCTGGTGGTCATCCTGATAGTGAGCCGGCGCGACTTCGGACCGATGCTAGCCGCCGAGCGCCGCGCCCGGTCGGGAGGTGGCGTAATTCGCCCAGGGGCTCAATTGTCGACGAGCCACAACGAACTCGAGCCGGCGGAGGGCGTGACGTCCAAGTGGTGGGCCGCCGCTCTCCCGGTCGGGGTAGTCGTGGTCACGGTGGTTGCCGGACTGATCTCCACCGGCCGGGCGAGTTTGCCGTTGGACGACCGGGGAAACCTGACCGATATCTTCGGTGCCGCCGATCCTTTCGTGCCACTCTTGTGGGGTTCGGTCCTAGGCAGCCTGACGGCAATCCTCCTTGCCACCGGAGGGAAGAAACTGACCCTCCCGGCTACGATAGAGGCGTGGTTGTCCGGGATCCGCACCATGATCCTGGCCATCATCATCCTGGTCTTGGCCTGGTCATTGGGCGCGGTGACCGAGGATCTCGGTACCGCTGCGTTTCTTTCCAACATCCTGTCCGACAGGCTCCCGCTGGCAATGTTACCGGTCACGGTGTTCATCATCGCCGGTTTGGTGGCGCTGTCGATCGGCAGTTCCTGGGGAACCATGGCCATCCTGTTTCCCCTGGCCATTCCCCTGGCCCTGCGAATGGGCGCCGTGGCCGACCCCGCTGCGGGGCTCGGCTGGGGTATCCTGTTGGCCGTGACGGCCGCGGTCATGGGTGGGGCACTGTTCGGCGACCACAGCTCGCCAATATCTGACACCACCATTCTTAGTTCGATGGCGTCGGGGTGTGACCACGTCGATCACGTCCGGACTCAAATGCCCTATGCCCTCGTGGCGGCCGGCGTGGCGGGGGTGGTCGGTTCGATTCCAGCGGGACTCGGCATGTCCCCGTTGATATCTCTGCCGGTGGGAATAGTGGCGCTCGTGGTCGTGGTGCGATTTTTTGGAAAGAGGGTGGAGTGAAGAGGGGCTAAGAGGGCTAAGAGGGCTAAGAGGGAAAAGAGGGCTAAGAGGGAAAAGAGGGCTAAGAGGGGAAAGAGGGCTAAGAGGGAAAATGTATTAGTCCTCGTAGCCCTCTTAGACGTCTTAGCCCTCTGTACAGCGTCGCCTAGAGCCCCACTTTGATCCGAAACACCCCCGCTACCGGTGAGCCCT
>CAXMUQ010000098.1:0-15376 GCA_964196605.1 uncultured Acidimicrobiia bacterium | reverse complement strand
CTACTACTCGCACGCCGGCTGCTCGCGCGGCTTCGCGCGACTCACCCGCAGCCCGAAGCCGCAGCCCCCACCTGGTCCGGAACAGCAGCCACCACACCGCGGGAATTGCCAGAAACGCCAGATAACTCAGGACCGGTAGGTCGAAAAGCACCGGCCCCAACACAGGAATCTCGCTGAAGAGGGGGATTCTCACGGGATCGAGGGTGGCCAGAGACAAGCCGGCCCCTCCCGGACCGAAGAACTGCCGGTAAGCCGTGCCGGTAACACCTATTGCTCCCAGAGTGACAGCGGTCCCGGTGATGATCTGATCCGCCCCGGCAACGATCGACACCAGCGCGAACACCGCCGAGACCGAGGCCCCGGCGAAGATGGCAGCGAGCACCCCGGTGGTACTCCCGTCAATGGTGGCCCCTATCGTGGCCGCCAGGGCACCCACCAGCATGGCGCCCTCAACACCCAAGTTGATAACGCCGCCACGCTGCCCGATTGCCTCCCCGGTGGCCGCCAGCATCAGCGGCGTGGCCACCCTGACGGCGGCGGCAAGGAATCCTACCAGGACAGCTTCTTCCATCAGGTTCCTACCTGAGCGAGGGTCGACCCGGCGGTCGACCTGGCTCTGGCGGCGGAAGCGTTGGCCAACAGTGCCACGACGATCACCGCCGCTTCCACGACGTAGACCGCCACCGAGGGCACGCCGGCATCACGCTGCATGGCTCCGGCGCCGGCTTCCAGCGCACCGAACAGCACGCCGGTCAAGATGATGCCCCACGGATTCAGCCGTGCGAGCAGCGCCACGGCGATGGCGGTGAACCCATACCCCGGAGACAGGTTCTGGTACAGTGCATAAGAAACTCCCCCTATCTCGAAGCCCCCGGCCAGGCCCGCCAGTGCCGCCGACCACAACAGTGCCGCGGCAACTAGTTTCGGGCCGTTCACCCTTCCGGTCACCATCGCGGCCGACGGCCCCGTGCCAACGGCCCGCAGGTGGAAACCCCACAGGGTCTTGTTGAGCACGAACCAAATGGCCCCTGCCACGCCCGCGGTCGCAAGGATTCCCCAATGCAGCCGGGTGCCGGCAATCAAAGGAATACGGGCGGCGCCAGCGATCTGATCGCTCTGCGGGTAGATGCCGCTAGCCTCTTGCAGCGGTCCCTGAACCATGTAACTGACCAGCGACAGAGCTACGAAGTTGAGGAGCAGGGTGCTGATGGCTTCGAACACGCCGTAGCGCACCTTGAGGATTACCGGGAGCACAACCCACAACGCCCCGGCAAGGGCGGCGCCCAGCCACAGTGCCAGCATTGCCACCGGTCCCGGCCAAGCGTCGACGTGGAGCCCAACCCAGGTGGCGGCGATGGCACCCGCATAGAACTGGCCTTCGGCGCCGATGTTGAGCGCTCCTCCGTGGAGTGCGAAGGCAAAGCCTAGTCCGATTACGATCAAGGGGACTGCCCGTACCATGGTCGCCGACGAGAAGGCGTACCATGAACCGAACGCTCCGCGCCACAGTGCCGCCATGGCCGACAGGGAGTCGTATCCAGCCAGTTCCAACCCGGCCATCATGAGGAGCGCCCCGGCGGTGGTGGCACCGAGTGCGATGACCAGCGGAGCACCGCGCTGGAGCGCGCCGGATGGCGTCAACATTCCTCCCCCCCGGAGCTCCCCGGCAGCATCATCCGACCAACCGTCGTTCGGGATGCGTTGCCATCGACAGCGTGGGTCTTGCCGTTGGCTACGACAACGACTCGGTCAGCCACTTCCAGCACCTCGTCCAGATCGCCCGAGTAGAAAACGACGGCGGCGCCCCGGTCTGCCGCGGCCCGCAATCGGGAGTGGATCTCAGCCGTTGCCCTGACGTCCAGTCCTCTGGTCGGGTTCTCGGCCACCAGCACCTTCGGATGGAGCGCCAGCGCTCGCGCTAGCACGAGTTTCTGTTGATTCCCTCCGCTGAGGCCGGCGACCGCGCTATCGGGACCCGGTGCCACGATGCCGTAGTCATCGAGAATGGCACGGCTTTCCCGTCGAGCGGCGGCCCAGTCGATTAGGCCGAGACGGCCCCGAGCCACCCATGCGCCCCTAGCCCCCAGGCCCAGAACCACGTTCTCGGTTACCGTCATCTCGGGAATCAGCCCTTCGATGGTTCGGTCTTCTGGCACAAAGGCACAGGGACCGGTTACATCGAGCTGGCCGGACGAGGGCTGCCACACGCTTGCCAAGCAACGAAGCAACTCTCGTTGTCCGTTGCCCTCCACGGCGGCCAACCCGACGATTTCACCTTCCCGCACCTCCAGGGATCCATCCAGCAGGCCGGTACCGTGCCCCGGCTCCGCCCCGAGTGACAGCCCGATCGCCATGACACGGACTTCGCCGTTGGCGGGGGTTGTCCGTCGTGAAGAGGACTCCAGTACCGCGTCGCCGATCATGAGCCGGGCGAGTGACTCGGCGGTGTGACCGTCGAGTGACCCGTCGCAAGTAACTCTTCCACGGCGCAACACCGTGACACGATCGGCTCCCTGGAGTACCTCGGGAAGTTTGTGGGTGATTAGCGCCACCGATCCACCGGTGGCGGCAAAACGGCGGAGGAATTCGAGTAGGTTGCCGCTTTCCTCCGGCGTCAGCACCGCGGTGGGTTCGTCCATGAGGAGCACCGTCGTGTCGGTTGCGAGCGCCTTGACGATCTCCAGTCGTTGTTTGAGTGCCACCGGGAGATCGCCTGCCAAAACTTCGGACTCGAGCGGCAGGTCCAGATGCCGGCACAGCGTGGTCACCTTGCGACGGATCTCTTCTGGCCACACGGGCCAACCTGCCGCCAGCGCAATGTTCTCTCCGACGGACAACTCGGGCACGGAGGTGAAGTGTTGATGCACCATGCCGATGCCGATCGCTCTCGCGTCCCGCGGAGTTTTGATGTTGACCGGATTACCGTTGAACTCAACGGTGCCTCGATCGGCCCTGGTCAACCCGTAGGCGATGCGCATCAAGGTCGTCTTGCCCGCGCCATTTTCTCCCAGCAGCGCGTGGACCTGGCCGGCGTGCAAGACAAATTCTACGTCATGCAACGCGTGTACCGATCCGTATGTTTTGTCGATGTGCCGAAGGGCTAGCCGCTCAGCCATGCGGCTCAGAGTCCGGTGGGATGGTCGTGGAAGACCCAGGGAATGCCGAAACGCTCGCCAACAACGGCGGCGAGAGCCTGGACTCCGAGTTGTTCGGTAGCGTAGTGGCCGGCGTAGATCACGTTGACGCCCCACTCGTGGGCATCGAAGTAAGTGTGGTGAGCACCCTCACCGGTAATGAATGTGTCGCAACCTTCGGCAACCGCGTCGGCAATCATGTTACCGGCGCCGCCGGTGATGATACCAACGCGGCTACATGCGGCCGGTCCGCCGGCGAGGAGCTTGGCGTTGGTGCACAGTTCCTCGTTCAACCGCGCAACCAGATCGTCACGGTGCAACGACAGCTCGCCAGCCACGCCGAGGGGGATTCCCTGATAGGCACCAAGAGAAGCGTCCACTGTCAAGCCAAGCCGGTTGGCCAGCTGCACGTTGTTGCCTACCTCGGGATGCATATCCAACGGTAGGTGGGCAGCGTACAGTGCCAGATCTTGTTCCACCATTGCCTTGAACCGCCGGTAACGCCGGCCGGTCAGCGGAACGTTGCCGTCCCACAAGAGCCCGTGGTGCACCAAGAGAAGTCCACTGCCCGGTAACGAGTCGGCCGCCACACCGTCGATCGACGCTTGTGTCGAATCGACTGCGGCCACGACGTGGCCGACCGTGCCGGAATTCTCGACTTGCAAACCGTTCAGGGCGTCGGTGTAGTCGGGTACCGCGTCCACGTCGAGAAAGGTGTCGAGGAATTCGGTTATCGATTCGAGAGATGCTGACGTAGTCATTGAGAGTCACCCCTAGGAGCGGTCAGAGGCGATAGGGCCCCTGTGGTTATCGAGTCACGCACGGCGTCAATCCATTGGCCCAGGCCCGGGGGAAGGGCGCGATACGCTGCCGGGTTGGGGCGATAACTGATGACCCCGCTGGCCAAACCGAACGACTTAACTTCCGGCACGAACGTCCCCGCGGCCACATCGCGTGCTACCATAAGGAAAGCACGAGGAAGGTCGATGACCGCCGATCCGATTACCCTGGTAGGAGCGAGGGCGGACTGGTCGGCGTTGGCGCCAAATATGAACACTTCCGAATTTTCCTTGGCTGCCTGGAACACACCGAGGCCTGCGGCGTCGGCGTTGTGGTGCAACATGTCTGCACCGAGTCGAATGAGCGCCAGCGCGGCTTCGTGTCCGGCGGTGGCATCGTCGAAGTTGTTGAGGTAACTGATTCGCGAATCGACGTCGCTCCGCACAGCTGCTGCACCATTGGCCCATCCCTGGTATCCCAGCACGATGGGCGGAAGTTCGATGCCGCCGACGAACCCGATTACTCCGGTCCGGGTCAGACCGCCGGCAACCATCCCGGCGAGGTAGGTGCCCTCGTGGAGTCGGAAGATCATCGGGGCCACGTTGCCGGCGACTCTGACACCTGAGGTAATCACGAACACGGTTTCGGGGTAATCCTGGGCCACTCGTTCAGCTGGATCCTGGAACTCAAACCCGTGGCCAAACACCAAGTGGTAACCCTGATTGGCATAGATCCGGAGGGCCTCCTCCTGGGCGCCCGGGGTCCGGGCCTCGACGTGACTGGTACGGAGACCCAAAGAATCGCCAATCCATTGGAGGCCTTGGTACGCGCCGGCGTTCCAAGCCGCGTCCGCGATGGACCCCGGGGTAATCAAAGCAACGCGAAGCCGGTTATCCGAGGGTCGGTCGGAGCTACAAGCCATTAACGCCAGTAGCATTACAGTGACGCGACAGTATAGCGACAGCGCTTTGTTTGTATGACTGGGGCCCCGACCAGCTGGCCAGGGAATTACTGAGGATTGGCCCGCTAAGTCGTTGTTATCCACAGAATTGGAAGATTTTCCACCGGCATTGTGGAAACGGGGGTTTAGCCTTTCGGCGTGGGGCTGGAAGCTGTCTGCTGTGGATACGAGACCTTTCCTCCGTCCATCTTGACGGTCCCGTTAACTCTACCACCCTCGAGTACCACGATTCGTTTGGTCACGATATCGCCGTTGACCACGGCCGTGGCCTGAATCTCGACACGATCATCGGCGTGGATCACACCCTTCACCTCGCCACCGATGATGGCCTCTTTGGTATGGATGTCGCCGGTGATCAGGGCGTCCTGACTGATCAGTACCTGGGTCGCCGCCCTGATGGCTCCCTCCACTTTGCCTTCGATCTTGACCACGCCGTCTGTTTCCAGGTCGCCGATGACCTTCAAGTCGGCAGCTACCATCGACAGGCTAGGCTGCTGAGCACCGCGGCGCTTGGTCGGCTCCTGTGCCGTAGCCGTGGCTTGGTCTTTCTCGGAAAAAATCGCCATTACTGAACACCCTCCGACACGTAATCGAGTGGATCCTGGAATCGGCCTTCGACGCGAATTTCGAAGTGTAAGTGTGGCGCACTCGATCGCCCACTGTTTCCCGACAGTCCTATCACTTCACCTGCCATAACATAACCTCCCCGGGCGACGGTAATCCGTGAGAGATGACCGTACATCGACTCGACGCTGTCCGGATGCGCCAATCGGACGAAGTTTCCGTACTCGTCTTCCTTGCCGGCGTCAATCACATGGCCACCACCCGCCGCCCGCACCACACTCCCGATGGGCACCGCCACGTCGATCCCGGGGTGAGCCTCCCGACGGGATCCGGTTCCAACCGGCCCTCGAGTGATGTAGCCATCGACGTCCAGCGGCCAGTGGGAAGGCACCGAAGGCTGGTCCTCGAACCTGATTAGTTGCTCGGGGTGTCGTCCCATCACTGCCGGTGCGATCGGTAGCGGACCGGCGAAGGCGTCGCTACTGACCACGACGTCGGCACCCAGCATCTCCCTTAGTTGATCGTAGTGAGCTTCGGCTTGGTCGAGCGCCTGAGCCAGGTCGCGGACCTTCGCGTTGTCGGCCTCGAGACGGGCGATGTCTCGCTTGAGTCCAGGGACGCTGGCGGCTACACCGGCAATCGGAGCATAGAGCACGATCAACCCCGCGATCCCAAGGACGAAAAGGCCGCCACCCACCATGATCAGAGTAAGAGCCCAGCCGGGGATGTACTTGCTCCGGGACTCAGGCGTCCCGTCGCGGTGCCATACGACCCTTGCGCCTTTGTGCTTCCCACTCATCCCTGGTAGGGTTCGCCAAGAATCAATTCGAGTATGCGCGCCAGGTCGTCGTTGGAGTAGTAGCTGACCGTGAGCAAGCCGCGACCCCGGCGCTTGGCCGTCAGCCTCACGTCGGTGCCGAGGTGTGCCCGTAACGTCTCTTCGATACGGCGTGCTTCGACGGTGGCCGCCTGTGGCCCGCCGCTCTTGCCACTGGTGGGCCGTTTAGGACGTGCCCCTCGACTCACTTGGCTTTCGATGTCGCGCACAGACCACCCGTTCTCGACAGCGCGCCGCGCCATGCCTTTCATGGTACCGGGACCAGGGAGACCGAGCAGCGCTCGTCCGTGCCCGGCACTGAGTGCGCCCTGACGCACCAGTTGCTGCACCTCGCGCGGCAGCTTGAGGAGGCGGAGAGTGTTGGCCACGGTCGAACGGTCGCGTCCCACAAGTCGAGCCACATCATTGGCCGACACGGAGAACTCGTTCATGAGCCGATGGTAGCCGGTGGCCTCGTCGATGGGGTTGAGATCGTCGCGCTGGAGGTTCTCTACCAGAGCCATCGTGAGAAGCGTCTGATCATCCGCGGCCCGTACGATGGCCGACACGCTGGACCAACCGAGGCTTTGCACTGCTCGCCACCGTCGCTCACCGGCAATGATCTGAAAACCGTCGTCGTGTTCCCGAACCACAATCGGCTGCAACAACCCGGAGGTACTTATGGAGGCGGCCAGCTCGGTCAATGCCGTTTCGTCGAACTCGCGGCGCGGTTGGTATGGGTTGGGACCCAGGCGATCGGTGGGAATTTCGCGCAACAAGCCGGCGTGTTCCGCCTCGTCGCGGGACATCGGTCCCAACAACGCTTCCAGGCCACGACCCAGCCGCCGTTCACTCACGGTGTCACCTGTTGGACACGGGCACGCAATGCCTTGCTGCGTTGCTCGCGCCGGAATAATTCCTCGGCCAGCATCATGTAACTCTTGGCCCCGACCGACGCCACGTCGTACAACAAGATCGGCTTGCCGAAACTCGGCGCTTCGGCAAGGCGCACGTTCCGGGGGATCATCGTTTCGAACACCTTCGGTCCAAAGTATTCCTTGGCGTCCTCGGCGACCTGCCGACTGAGATTGAGCCGAGAGTCGAACATGGTCAACAACACGCCGTCGATGGCCAAAGACGAATTGAAATTTTGTTGCACCACGCGAATGGTGTTGAGGAGTTGGGAGATGCCCTCGAGGGCGTAGTACTCGCATTGAATGGGAATCAACACGGCGTCCGACGCGGCCAGCACGTTGAGAGTGATCAACCCGAGCGACGGCGGACAATCGATCAACACGAATTCGTAGTCGTCGACCTGGCCGTCGAGCGCCCGGCGCAACATCGTTTCGCGCTTGGGGCGGTCCACCAGTTCGACTTCGGCGCCGACCAGATCCTGGGTTGCGGGAACGACATCAAGACATGGCAGCGACCCATGCTGCACTATGACGTCGCGCAATGACTGCCGGCCGATGATGCTGTCGTACAAAGAACCCTTAAGCTGCGCGCGTTCGACACCCACACCGCTAGTGGCGTTACCCTGTGGGTCGGCATCGACAAGCAGCGTGCCGCGTTCCGCCGTGGCCAACGACGCGGCCAGGTTGACGGCTGTGGTGGTCTTGCCGACCCCGCCCTTCTGATTGACGATCGCGATCACTCGCCCCATAAACGCTGTAACCTCATATACTACAAGGACTTATGTTGTCTATCTCAGCCTGAGTGACTGATTTCACCTAAGAAGAATGAAATATACCGAGGGTGGAATGAAGCGCAAACTGTGGCCAGCTAATGGGCGTCCGTTATCCGCGGTGGGCTTTTAGAAGCCTGGTTTTCTGGTATTTGGAATCGTTTCACGTGAAACATCAGTCCGACGACAACATCGGCATCTGACATCTGGCGTCTGTTTCACGTGAAACGGACAGAGGATCAGTTGCGGTCGCCCGCCCTGACAATCTCGATCATCAGGCTCTGCAAATCCGCGGGGGAGACGCCCGGGATACGGCCAGCGTGACCAAGCGTGAGCGGCCGGACCAACGCCAGTTTTTCACGGGCCTCGAAAGAAATTCCTTGCAGGTCGGTGTATGCCAAGTCCACTGGAAGCCGGAGTTCGTCCATCGAGGCAAGCCGCTTGGCGGATCGCCGCTCCCGCTCGAGATAACCCTGGTAGCGCAACTCGATGGCGGCCCATTCGGTGAGTTCTTCGTCTACCGGTTGCCCGGCGACGGCCAAGAGTCTTTCCAGTGGCACTCCCGGGCGTCGAGCCAGCTCGGATATGCGAACGCCTTGCTCGATCAGTGCCGAACCGGACGAAGCCAGCACCACGTTGGCCGCGTCCCGGGAAATGGTGGTCTCCCGAGCCAAATCGAGAACGGCGTCTTCACGCCTCAACCTAGCTTCCGTACGCCTGCACTCGTCGTCGCTCAATAATCCACGCGACTCAGCCAACGGAAACAACCTTCGCAGTGCGTTATCCTGGCGGAGCAGCAAGCGAAATTCCGCCCAGCTGGTGAATAACCGATAGGGCTCGTCCACGCCTCGCTGCACCAGATCATCCACCAGAACACCTGTCATTGCCTCGTCCCGCCGGAGAACCAAGGGCTCTTTATCCGCAACTCTGGCGGCGGCATTGATTCCGGCCACCATCCCTTGGCCGGCGGCTTCCTCGTAACCCGTGGTCCCGTTGATTTGGCCGGCGAAGAACAACCCGGGGCATTCCTTGACCTCTAGCGTCGGCGTCAACTGGGTAGGGGGGAAATAATCGTACTCGATGGCGTAGCCCGGCCGGGTCATCCGAACTTGCTCCAGACCTGGTATCGCCCGCAGAAACGCCAGCTGAACCTCCGGCGGCAACGAGGTTGACAGCCCGTTGACGTACATTTCGCTGGTATCGAGTCCCTCGGGCTCGAGAAATACCTGGTGCCGCTCCGCCTTGGGAAACTTGACGATCTTGTCTTCGATCGACGGGCAGTAGCGCGGTCCCCGGCCGGATATAGCCCCACCGTACAGCGCCGACTGGGCCAAGTGGTCGCCGATGATGTCCTTCACCACGGCACCGGCCCAGGTGATGTAGCACGGCAACTGCCGCGGGTGGCTGGCGCGCTCGTGGAACGAGAACCAGAACTCACCATCGTCCCCGGGCTGCCGCCCAATCCTTGAGTAATCGACCGTGCGGCCATCGATCCGCGGCGGCGTTCCCGTCTTGAATCGTTCTATTGTAAGTCCATGTTCTTCAAGCATTTGCGCGAGTTCCACTGAAGATCCCTCGCCCGCCCGTCCCGCTGAAATCTCGGTGGTCAGCCCCAGGTGAATACGGCCTCGCAGGAACGTCCCCGCGGTCAACACCACCGCTGCGGCGTCGAACCGACGGCCATCAACCATTTCCACTCCGGTGACTCGCGTTCCCTCAAACCGGAGACTGGCAACTGTCCCCTGGCACAACTCGAGCGCCTGTTGCCGTTCGATCACCGACCTGACCGCGCGCCGGTACAACCCACGGTCACACTGAGCCCGCGGAGACCACACCGCCGGCCCCTTGGATTTGTTGAGCATGCGGAACTGAATGCACGCCATGTCGGTGGCTCGCCCCATCACCCCGCCCATGGCATCGACCTCACGCGCCACCGTCCCCTTGGCAATCCCACCAATGGCCGGATTGCACGACATCTGCCCGATGGTCTCGAGGTTCTGCGTCAGCAGCAAGGTGCGCACACCGCTCCGCGCAGCCATGGTAGCCGCCTCCACACCAGCGTGCCCGCCACCGATGACGATGACGTCGAATCGTTCTGTCATGTGGGAGAATCTACAGAGATGGCGGGCTGGGCGGGAGAAGAGGGTCAACAGGTGCGTGGTGCGTCGTTGATGTTGGTCGCTATCCAGGCCCTTCGGATTGCTTCAATTCAAGTCCCCAACGCACCACGCACCCTATTCATCCCGCTCTCACCCAATTAATGAGCTCTTTGATCTTAGGCCTCTTCCCATGCGCTAAGATGCCGACCCGATATATCCGGCCGGCTATCCACGCCACCACAATCGCGCCGAGCAAGGTGATGAGAGCTGAGGCAACCAGTTCGCCAAGACCCAGCGGGTTCAA
This sequence comes from uncultured Acidimicrobiia bacterium, assembly GCA_964196605.1. Classification (GTDB taxonomy): domain Bacteria; phylum Gemmatimonadota; class Gemmatimonadetes; order Gemmatimonadales; family GWC2-71-9; genus N074bin45. The sequence goes on along the minus strand of CAXMUQ010000098.1, from coordinate 5,033 downwards.
CGAATAGCGCACCGGGACGATCAGAGGCGCGAACATGGGTATCAGGCTGAAGGTCCGGGCCATCGATCCAGTGGGATCGCCAAGCACGTTGAACACGGTGAAGAAACCGACTATCACCATGAGAGTTACCGGCAAGGACGCTTGCTGGGTTTCCTGCATGGTGTTGCACATGGCGCCGACGGCGGCGTAGGCCGACGAGTACAACAGGAATCCGAGCGTGAAGAACAAGAGGGACACGATCAACAGCTCGGGGCTCACTGTCGGAATCGGAACGGCCATGACGGCGGCTTCGGGCACGCCGAATACCGACGCGATCTCGGCGCGGAACGTCGTCAACACCATGGCGGTCCCCACCCAGAGACCCAACTGCACCAAGGCTGCGCTACCAACTCCGATGATCTTGCCGAACAACAATTCAAAAGGACTCAGGCTCGATACCAGCACTTCGTTGAGACGGTTCGTCTTCTCCTCGACCACGGCGCTCATCACCTGCACGCCGTAAAGCAACAGTGCCATGTAAAGCAGAAACGCCATCGCATAACCGAGGACAAAAGACGCTTCGCCGCTCTCACCCGTCAGCTTGCCGTCGGTTACCCGTTCCGTCGTCAGTGACAACGGCCGGCTCGCCTCCTGCACCAGCGTCAGGTTTACCCCCAGCTCGGTCAATCGCTCGGCCATCAGAGCTTCACGCAACCCTCGACGCAAGTCGCTCATATCGCTCATACTGCTGACGTTGCTGCCGTAGTAGGCGATCCGGTCGTCGGCCAGCATCGCCGGATCCAGGACTACCACGCCGTCGATCGTTGCGCTGGTTCCCTCCGAGGGTGTATCGATCTGGGAGATCAATGACTCGAGACGCTCCGTTTCTCCGGTCGGCAAGACTACTACTTCGAGCGTGTACTGTTCCGGGAACTTGGTCCTGAGCGTGGTTTGCGCGGTTTGACCCAGGCCCCTGTCACCGCCATCGACAATGACGATGTGCCGACCGGACGACTCCTTCATCGACATCAGGGCCGGCGCAAGCATCAACCCGGCCATCAACAACGGACCCAGGGCGGTGGTAACAACGAACGACTTGGTGCGCACCCTGGCGCCGAATTCGCGGCGTATTACCGCCCACAGTTTATGCATCTCCAGGCTCCCGCGCCGCGGTGCCGGCGCTATCGCCCACCTCGGCGATGAAAATTTTCTGCAGGGACGGCTCGACCACTTCGAATCGCGACAACCCGACCCCGGCGTTCACCAGTGCCCGAAGCACTGTGTCACCGTCGACTCCGGGAGCCATTTCGCCCTCGGCCGACACGCCGTAGTCGTCGACGCTGAGGAACAACTTTGGATCCTGCAGGATGGGAGCCGCTTGTTCACGATTGGAGACGAACTCCAGAGCCAGGTGGCTCTTGCCATAATTTGACTTGATATCCGCCAATTGCCCGTCGACGACCTTCTCGCCCCGGGCGATGATCACGATGTGATCGCACATCCGTTCGGCCTGCTCCATAATATGAGTGGAGAAAACGACCGTCTTACCGCGTCTGGCGAAATCCACGACCACGTCCTTCATCACCTTGGTGTTGACCGGGTCGAGGCCGCTGAAAGGTTCGTCGAGAATCACCAGGTCGGGGTCGTGCATCAGCGTGCCTATGAACTGCACTTTCTGTTGCATCCCCTTGGATAGGTCTTCGATCTTTTTTTCGGCCCACTCGCCCAGGCCCAGGCGTTCGAGCCACTCCCCACCACTTCGCATGGCATCCTTGTGAGACAAGCCTTTGATCTCCGCCAGAAAAGCCAATTGCCCCAGGACCTGCATCTTGGGATACAAACCACGCTCTTCCGGGAGAAATCCGATCCGGGCAGACAAGTCACGACCGGTTCCCGCGCCGCCAAACAACGTGACGCGCCCTTCATCCGGCCGGATGATGTCCATGATCATGCGAATGGTGGTGGTCTTGCCCGCACCGTTGGGACCTAGCAGTCCAAAAACAGCCCCCTGCGGCACGTCGAGAGACAACTCCTTGACAGCCGTATGACCCGAGAAACGCTTGGTGACTCGATCCACCGAAATAACCGATTGGCTCACGCACTACTCCTTACCAAAGCACGGGTACTAGAACACATCCCCTGTCCACAGTCCTATGTCTACCATTCAATCCAGCCGCATGTACGACGCAGCCCCTGGAATGTTCCAAACGTTTCACCTTGGCGCAACAGCGACTGCGGGCGATCTCACTTCCCACCAGCCACCAACCATCTTGGCATCCTCCAACCACAGAATCCCGCGTACAAGATGCGCTGGTGGTGGACCCACCCGGCGGTGGCGTCCGCCTCGGGCTAAGTAATCCCATAGTGCGCCGACCCACCTGCCAGATGAATTAGGGGAGTGGGTTTTTGTTGCGTACCGTCCGAGTTCAACCGTGAGGATGAGATGCAGACGGCTTTCGATGGCGTGGTGGTCGGGACGGCGTTGCTCGAAGTGATCGAGCGTTGGGAGGATCTGCTTAGTTTCTAACAGACCTGCTCCCGGCCCTAGCTCCTAGCTACTTCGGTCAGCTTTCTGACGCTGGTGATCTCACCGCGAGCCACAACCAAGTCGCGGTGTTCAACCTTGACGCCATACAACATGGTGCGATCGAGATACTCTTCCCACGACTGCGTTCCCGCTTGATGAACGCCAACGTCCTTGAGGTACGCCCGCTCGTCGTCCTCCTTGTCGAACCGACCCACGTAGGTGGTGTCGCCAGAGGTCTCGACCACCACGGTGATGCCGTGCAGTTCATGGTGGCCGGGATGAAACACATGCCCACTCATCGTCAGACCCTGGTTCCGCAGTGCTTGTCGAACGCCGCAGTAAGGTCCGCAGAAATGTCTTCGAGGCTGCGTCCTTCGATCATGTGTCGGTGTAACATCATTACCACGTCGCCGTCGCTCAGCAACGCCATTGACGGCGAGCTCGGCTGGAAGTCCTCACCGAAGTAGCTGCGGGCGCGCTGGGTGGCTTCCGTGTCCATGCCGGCAAACACCGAATAGACCTTGCCGGGTGTCACGTCATGGCTCAGCGCCTGCCTCAACGCCGGCCGAGCCGTCCCGGCAGCACAGCCGCATACCGAATTGACCAACACCAGCGCGGTACCGCTGTGATTGGAAAAGACCGCGTCTACTTCAGCAACGGTCGTGAGTTCTTCGATTCCCATCGCCATGGTCTCGTCGCGCATGGGTTGCACAAGTGCTGGATCGTACATGATTTGATCTCCGACTAGTAAGTATGTTGTGCGTAGTGCCTAGGCCTTGGGTTGCGCTCACTGATTTCTGTTCTTTGCCAACAGAATGTTCGTTATTCGTTATTCGATGTTCGATATTCGTTATTCACCTGCTCCGTCGTCACCGCCTCAGACGCGTCGTCCAGCGCCGCATTAAGCGTATGCCAACTCAGGCTGGCGCACTTGACCCGTACTGGGAATTCCGACACGCCGGCAAACAGGATCAGTTTGCCGAGTACCTCTTTGCTCTCCTGGGGCGTCGCCCGTCCCGTCACCAGTTTCTGGAAAGTGGCGAACAGTTCCTTGGCCTGGGCCAGGCTCTTGCCCTTGACCGCCTGGGTCATGAGCGATGCCGAGGCTTTGGAGATGGCGCAGCCGTTGCCGATGAAACTGGCGTCGGCGATCACCTCGCCGTCGAGCTCGACCCACACTTTCAGATTGTCGCCACACAGCGGGTTGTGTCCTTCGGCGTGATGCGGCGTGTCGTCGATCTCGCGAAAGTTTCTGGGAGAACGGTTGTGGTCGAGAATGACGCTCTGGTACAGCTCGTTGAGATCCGCCATCAGCCGAAGATCTCGTTGACGTGGTGTAGTCCCTGAACCAGCGTGTCGACTTCTTCCGAAGTGTTGTAAAGGGCAAACGACGCCCGTACGGTGGCAGGCACTCCGAAGTGGTCCATCACCGGTTGGGAGCAATGGTGGCCCGCCCGGACGGCGATGCCACCCTGGTCGAGTACGGTACCGATGTCGTGTGGGTGCGCGGTGTCCATAACGAAGCTTACCACACCTACGCGCGTTTCCGGCGTGCCTATGAGGCGCAGTCCCGGCACAGCCCCTATTTGCTCCACGGCGTAGTCCACCAGCTCCGCCTCGTACGCCATCAGGGCATCGAAGCCTACTTCGCCCATGTAGTCGATGGCCGACCCCAGTCCGATGACCTCGGCGATGGCCGGGGTGCCTGCCTCGAAACGGGTCGGGATCGGGGCATACGTGGTCCCCTCGAACGAAACCGACGTGATCATGCCTCCGCCGCCCTGATAGGGTGGCATGGCTTCCAGCAATTCGGCCCGGCCGTACAGCACACCGACGCCGGTGGGCCCGAACATCTTGTGCCCGGAAAAGGCGTAAAAATCGCAACCGAGCGCCGTCACATCCACTGGGATGTGAGGCACGGCCTGGGCACCGTCCACCACCACCGGAACTCCGTGAGCGTGTGCCACGGCCACGATATCGGCGATCGGGTTAACGGTGCCAAGAGCGTTGGAAACGTGAGTCACGGCAAGGAGTTTTGTCCGGCCACTGAACGCTTCCCGGAGCTGGTGCAGGTCGAGCTCCCCCGCGTAGGTGAGCGGCGCCGGCTTGACGACCGCTCCGACCTGCTCGGCCAACAACTGCCATGGGACCAGGTTCGAGTGATGTTCCATCGCGCTCACCAGGATCTCGTCGCCGGAACCGATCGCTCCACGTCCGAAGCTGTGGGCCACCAGGTTGATGGCCTCTGTCGTGCCGCGCACGAAGATGATTTCACGATCTTCCCGCGCGTTGATGAACGCCCGGACCTTGGTGCGCACCTCGTCGTATGCCACGGTGGCATCGGCGCTCAGTGCGTGGACCCCACGATGGATGTTGGCGTTCTGCTCGCGAAAGAAGCGATCGACCGCGTCTATGACGGCCCGGGGCTTCTGAGCGGTGGCCGCGTTGTCCAGGTAGACCAACGGCCGACCATGAACCGTCTGTTCCAGGATCGGGAAATCAGTGCGGACGGCGCCAACGTCGTATG
>CAXMUQ010000097.1:0-4943 GCA_964196605.1 uncultured Acidimicrobiia bacterium | reverse complement strand
GGATGCCGCCGGTCTGTTCCCGCACCTTGTCGGCAAACCGACGGAAGTCGTCGAGCGAGGCGAAATCGGGAAACCGGGCCGGAGAGATGGCCGGCACACCCTTGGGCAACCCTCGGACTTCGGCGATCCGGCCTTTCACCTTGTGGCCGGGGAGGTGACCGCCCGTGCCGGTCTTGGCTCCCTGCCCACCCTTGAAATGGAACGCCTGCACCGCGTCGAGTTTATCCCAGGAGAAACCGAATTGTGCCGAGGCCAGTTCATAGAAATACAGACACGCTTCCTGCTGCTCTTCCGGAAGCATCCCACCCTCCCCTGAACAGACACCGGTGCCGGCCTTCTTCGCTCCCCGCGCCAGGGCGATCTTTGCTTCAGCCGCCAGGGCGCCAAAGCTCATGTCGGAAACAAAGATTGGAATGGCCAGCCGCACCGGTTTTGCGGCCCGGGGACCCAACACCAGTTCGGTTCCGACAGACTCGTCGTCGAGCAACGGGAACCGGTGCAGTTGAGCGGTCACAAACTGCAAATCATCCCACGACGGGAGTTCGCCTCGGGGCACGCCCATGGCTGCCACTGGCCCGTGGGAACCGGTCCGGTCGAGCCCGTAGCCGGCAAGCTCTTTGATGTATCCAACGAAGGGTTCGTCGGGAGTTCCGTGCGGATCCTGGAACTCACCCTGATACTCTTCACGGTTGTAGGGTTGGGGATTTGCCGCTGCCCAGGAAGCAATTTCATCCTCGTCCACCCACACACTGCCATCCTCGACCCACGCCGTGAACTTCTGCAGTCGTTCGGCGTTGTTGTACTCGCTCACCCCGGTATCGAACCGGTAGTCCCAATCGTGCAGCCCGCACACCAGATTGTTTCCCTCGACGCGCCCGTCGGCCAGCAACGCGCCGCGATGCAAACATCGACCGTACAGGACCGACACCTCATCGCCGTACCGAATTGCCACCAGATCGACACCGGCCACCAGCGCGTACGCCGGGGTCTTCTGGGACAGCGAGGCTAACTCGGCTATCGCCACTGATGACATACGGCCGTCTCTCTTCTGAAGTGTGTCAGGCGAGCAGCGTTATTGCCGCCGGAATTGCCGACTCAAGGAACTCGCCCACCAGGGCAGCCTGAACGGGGCCGCGACCCGCCAGGACGCAGTCGGTCCCTAGCAGGATGGCGCCGATCCATCCATCGGTATGCCAGCGTCCCTTGCCCGCAAGTCTAGGCAGCCTCGGATCCTCGGGAGTGGGCCAGGCCGTCACGTACCAATAGGGTTCCGGGTAGACGTGGTCCCCTGGACTCATGCCTAACCCAACGGAAGGCTCCTCTCCCACCGGACCAAGTAGGGGAATCAGCGTGCCAATGTCGAAGTGGTGCGGCCACACACGCACCGGCAGCGCTTCACGCCGCGCCCGCAGAACCAGTCCCAGCACTCGGCCGGCGTTGGCAAACCACCTACCGACCTCGCCCGTGGCTCGACTATCGTCGACGCGGAACTCCGCCCCTCGGCCAACAGCGTGGTCGGGCATTTGGTAATCCCGGCGGGTCAACTCGCCGGTCAGCGCGCCGCCGGTGCGTAACTCGAGTGCCTGCGCCATCCAGCCATACGCCTGATCGAGTGTGCTGCCGCCCAGAGCGAACTCGTCGAGTAGGGATCCATCGGCCGAGGACAGCAGACGCAACACCATGCGTGCCGGAACCAGCGCCGGCTGCAGGGTGCGGTCGGGCCCCACGGGCTCACCTACCAGCATGTCACTTCCCGCCACCCACCTGAGGGCGGTATGGCTGTCATCGGGCTCTGGCGAACCGAAGGTATTGCCGACGGCGCCCACGACTTGAGCAGCCCAGTGGAGTTGCAATCGAGCGTCGACCAGGGCCACCGGCACCGGCGAACCTACTTCCTGCCAGCCGCCGCCCAGGTCGAACCGGTTTTGAAGTCCTTCAGATGAGATCGACATCGGAGATCACCTCCACCAAGGCCGGGCCGACGTGGTCCAGGGCTTTGCCTAAAGCATCGTGGAGTCCGTCCGGTGAGTCCACCCTCAAACCCATGGCCCCACAGTTTTCGGCGTAGGCAGCAAAGTTGGGATTGCGAAGCGACGTTTGCCACACGTCCCACTCTCCGGCCCGCTGCTCCTTGCTGATCTTGCCGAGTTCATCGTTGTTCAACAAAACGTGGGTGATGTCCATGCCGTATTTGACGGCGGTCGTCAACTCCCCCATGTATTGACCGAAACCACCGTCCCCGGAAACTGCGACGACCTTGCGTCCCTTGAACCTAGGGTCGTCCTCCTGCGTCGCCGCCCAGGCGCCGAGCGCCGCCGGGTAGGCGAAGCCTATGGAACCGAGATATCCCGACATGAGAACGGCTTGCCGCCTGCATTCGAAATAACGACCGAAGGAGTACGTGTTGTTCCCCACATCGACTGCAATGATGGCGTCGGCCGGGACCTGCCGGGTCATTGCTTCGAACACCGCCGCAGCGCCGACCCCCCGTCCCCTGAAGTCGCCGGCCCGCCTCGCTTTCTCTTCTCGCCAGATGCGCCAGCGTTCGGCCACTTCCGGACGTTGGTCGGTAGGTGTAGCGCTTCCCATGGACTCGAGCAGCAGTCGGGCGGTGACCCCGATCTCCCCCCACACGGGCACATCTACCGCGTGGAACTTGCCCAGTATCATGGGATCGAAGTCGACCTGTATGGTGGGTTTCTTGGGCGTGATCCCGGTGTGGTTGCTGAAACTGGCCCCAAGGACCAGCAAACAATCCGCCTCGTTCATGAACCAACTGGCGATCGGTGTTCCGCTCCGACCCAGCACTCCACACCCCAACAGATGATTGTCGGGAATCAGCCCTTTCCCCTTGAAGGTGGTAACCACGGGGGCGTTGAGCCTCTCGGCCAGGGCGATGACGGTCGGCATGTTGAACCGGGCACCGTGGCCCACGATGATGACCGGGCGCTTGGCACCGGCAAGCATGTTGACGGCCTTGGCGAGCGCCTCGTCGGGCGGATGGATCTCCCGGGTCGTCAAGCGACCGTCCGGCCGGCCGGCCTTTCCCTTCTCCGCTGGAATGGTGGTGACTTCATCCGGAAAGATCAGGTGAGACACTCCCCTGTTCAGGATAGCGCTCTTGCATGCCAGCGTCATCAATTCCGCGTGCCGGCTGGTATGGAGAACCGATTGGCTCCACTGGGCCACTTTCCCGAAAGCCGCTTGCAGGTCGACCTCCTGAAACGCGCCGGGTCCGAGTACCTGCGTGTCGACCTGTCCAGTGAGGGCCAACACCGGCGATCGGTCAACGTTGGCGTCCCACAGGCCGGTGAGGAGATTGGTGGCACCAGGCCCGGCAATCGACATGCAGGCAGCCGGCCGCCCCGTGAGTTTTCCATAGGCGGACGCGGCGAACGAGGCCGCTCCTTCGTGACGAACGCCATAATAATGAAGGTGGCCATCCTCGGCCTGGCGTCTTAGTGCGTCGGCCAATCCCAGATTGGAATGGCCCACCATTCCCCACACCTGCTTGACGCCCCAATTCACCATCGTCTCCGCCATGAGGTCGGCCACCGTGCGAACATGGTCTGGTTCGTCCGCCAGCCCTACGTAGACGCCATCGTCACGAACCTCGACTGGATAAGTGGGCACGCCATCGCCGTACCCGCCAGGAGATTCTCCAGTCGTGGGATGGAAATCCCAGCCGTGCCAGGGACAACGCAGCATTCCCTTCTCGATGGATCCCTCCCCCAACGGGCCCGCTTGGTGAGGACATTTGTTGCTCAACGCAGCAATGCGACCTTCGAAGCGCGTCATGCACAGAGTGGTGTGGGCACAGGTGACCGGTTTGACCCTCCCATCCGCCAACTCGTCTGGTTCGAGGACCTTGTACCACGTGGTCGATCCGCTTGAGGCGCTATTGGCCACTAAGACTCCTGTTTGTGCGTTGTGCGTGGCGAAGTTGGTACTCGTAGCTTTCTTGGGACATAAGCTCAGGTTCGGTGAATATGTTCCCGGGTGGATCTGGCGCAACAGGGAACATCGGCTACGACGTCCGCTCGGCGAGCAACTCGATCACAGTGTCGGGATCGGGTCCGGTCACCAGCCGATGGACCTGGGCATGGGGAATGAAGCCCTCGTCGACCATCTTTTGGACCATGCGGATGAGCGGGTCGAAGTAACCGGCCACGTTGACGATGCCGAACGCCTTGTCGTGCATTCCCAACTGGGCCCAGGTCCAGGTCTCAAAAAGTTCTTCCAGGGTACCCAAGCCACCTGGCAGTGCCAGGAACGCGTCGGCCAGTTCCGCCATCTGTGCCTTTCGTTGATGCATGGTATCGACGATACGCAATTCCGTCAGGCCATGGTGGGCCACTTCTCGATCGACCATCGAACGAGGGATGACGCCGGTCACCTCCGCGCCGGCCTCCAGCGCCGAGTCGGCAAGGACTCCCATCAGCCCCTTACCGGCGCCACCATACACCATCCCATAGCCCCGTCGTCCGATGGCCTGGCCGGTCTGAACCGCCGCTTCCCGGTATGCGGCTTTGGCCCCCAGACTCGAGCCGCAAAAGACACAAATACGCCGAACACTCATGGCGACGACTCGAGGTCGCGATACATGATCAAGGCATCGACCAACCCGTGCTCGGCATGGCGAAATCCACCGGGGATTCGCCCGATGATATCGAAGCCAAGGCCACGCCACAATGCGATCGCCGGATCGTTGGTCGCCACCACCAGGTTGAACTGCATTGCGCTGTATCCGGCGGCCCGGGCACGTGCCATCGCATCCTCCGCCATGGCCCGGCCAACGCCTCTTCCTTGCGCCTCAGGAGCCACCATGAAGGCCGCGTTACACACGTGGGCACCGCGTCCCGGCTGATTAGGCTTGAGGAGATATGTTCCCACCACCGTATCGCCATCGAGGGTGACGAGCACTTCGGCATCGGCATCGAGCC
>CAXMUQ010000096.1:0-26848 GCA_964196605.1 uncultured Acidimicrobiia bacterium | reverse complement strand
GAGCGGACCTATGAGCAGAAAGCGGGTTGGGGGCATGTGAGCGGGACCTCCCTGAGCGACAGGTTGCGTGGCCTATCGTACTAGAAGACTACCCGGCATTACACCGGCCGGCAAACAAGCGCTCAAGCGTTTTGGAGACTTGCACCGTCTAAGGAACGGATGACTCTGCCCGTGCGATCGCTATCAACTCCGGGCTCGGAGCCCCCGGCCCCCGATTCCCCCGATGACGTCATGGGGCTGGTGACCCGTGTGCCCGTGCCGCGCGCTGGGCTACCCTCAGCGCGCGGCACTTGCGGTTGATCAGGAATGCTCTGGCAATCCCCAAATGATCGGTGATGCAAACTCCAGGCTGTTACCTGCAGGATCGCGGAAGTATACCGAACGTCCACCACGAGGCCACACCACCTCGGCCTCGATCTCTACTCCCCGCTGCGCCAGCCGGCCCTTCCAGGATGCCAACTCCGATTCGGGCACGGCGAACGCGACGTGTCCCGGCCCGTCGGCCCCGTGGGGAGGGATGGTGGTCCCCTCGACCACGGCGCTCGCTGTCGCGGTTGCCGCCGGCGCAAACACCAGCAGCACACCCCCACCACAGCTGAAGAAAACATGGCGCCCGGGATGCCTGCCGTGTACCTCCAGCCCTAGCACCCCGTGGTAGAACCGTTCGGCGGCGTCGAGATCGTCGACGTAGAGGCTCGTCTCCAGAACACGGAGCCCGCTCATTGTCGAACGACTATTTGGGCGCCGACGTATAGCGCAAATACGGCTTGATCCGGCGGATCTCCGTGAAGCGCTCGGCGGCTTCTTCGTCGGAGACGGCTGGCACGATGATGCAATCCTCGCCGGCACGCCAATTCACCGGAGTCGCCAGCTTGTGGTCGGCGGTTAATTGCAGGGAGTCAATCACCCGGAGGATCTCGTCGAAATTCCTCCCCGTCGATGCCGGATAAGTGAGAGTCAGCTTGATCTTCTTGTCGGGTCCGACGACGAAAACCGAACGCACCGTGGCCTTGTCGTCCTCACCCGGATGGATCATGTCGTACAACTCGGCAACAATTTGATCCGGATCGGCGATCACCGGAAAATCGACGGTGGTGTTCTGGGTCTCATTGATGTCCTTGATCCACTCGTAATGCGAATCCAGTGGATCGACGCTGACCGCCAGGACTTTGACCCCTCGATCGGCGAAGGCCTTCTTCAGCTTGGACACCTCACCCAACTCGGTGGTGCACACCGGAGTGAAATCGGCTGGGTGGGAAAACAGGACCCCCCACCCATCGCCCAGCCAATGGTGGAACGACACCGCGCCTTCGGTAGTGTCGGCCGTGAAGTCCGGCGCCAGATCGCCCAATCTTAGTGACATGCTAACCTCCTTTGTACGAAGCACTTGGACCAGCCGAGCCGTGGCCCGATTGGCGGAACGGCCCGTCGGCTGATAGGTTCGACCCGGTACCCTTTCGAGATAGCTCGGCAGGGAGACGGTCACCGGGAAAGACCGGCCGACGATAGCCGATCCGGAGCAAACTTATCTCCGTTCCGCGTCTTGGTAAGAGGAAGACACCAATGAGACCAGGCCCCCTGGCTATCGCCTTTACACTGGGAATCGTTCCGCCGCCGGCCGCTCCGCAAGCGGCCGACGTGTCGATAACCGAGTGGCTCGTCCCCTGGCCAGATTCGAGGCCACGGGACCCATCGGTTGCTCCCGATGGGGCCGTGTGGTTCGTGGGACAGCGGACGGACTATGTGGCGCGGTTCGACCCGGAGACAGAGGATTTCACTCGTTTCGAGTTGGCGCCCGGCACCGGCCCGCACAATCTCATCGTCGGCGGCGACGGCCAGGTATGGTACGCCGGTAATCGTGCTGCGCATATAGGCAAGTTGGATCCAGTCACGGGCAGTATCATCGAGTATCCCATGCCCGACCCTGCCGCAGGGGATCCCCACACATTGGTCTTCGATGGTCTAGGCCACATTTGGTTCACCGTTCAGCAAGGAAACTTCATCGGCCGGTTGACCATGGCCACCGGTGAAGTGGACTTGGTGCCGGTGCCCATACGGCATTCGCGGCCGTACGGCATAGTGATCGGTGCCGACGGGCGCCCCTGGGCCGCGCTGTTCGGCAGCAACATGATCGCAACAGTCGACCCAAGCGCCATGACTCTACGTCAAATCGAAACCCCTAACGAGGCCTCACGGATCAGGCGAATCGTCATCACCTCTGATGGGGCTGTGTGGTACGTGGACTATCAACAGGGAGCTCTTGGGCGCTACGATCCGGCGACAGAGAATATTCGAGAGTGGCCGGCACCGAGCGCCGCCGGCAGCAGGCCGTACGGCATGGCCGTCGACGATCGGGACCGTATCTGGTTCGTGGAAACGGGTCCCTCTCCAAACAGATTCGTAGGGTTCGATACCCATTCGGAAAAATTCGTGTCCGGGACGGCCATACCAAGCGGCGGAGGATCGGTGAGACACATGGTGTACCACGCCGCCACGCAAACGGTGTGGTTCGGCACGGACACCAACATGTTGGGCCGGGCTTCGCTGCCATGAGACACCCACTACTCATTCGCCCCAAGAAATCCAAACGTGACATGTCCCCGGCAGCCAATTGGCCAGATCGCCGGATCGTCCTCATGGAAAGTATCAGCGAGCGCGAAAGACCATCGCGTCATAGGTCGGAACAGGTCAACACCCTGAGAGCCGTATTGCGTGCGGCAATCTGGGTCGCGATGCTCCTGGGGACTGGTGCTCTGGCCTGGCGCATGCATATCGTCTAGCTAGTACCGCAGCTTCCATCTTCACAGGTCATTGTCCACTCCGCAGCACCGGCGCTTCTGCCACGCCTCATGACCCCACGAATCCTCGTCTGTTACCTAACCGTAGGGGTGTAAACCCTCTGTCCTCAGCCATTGGAACCCCTATGCTTGCAAGGGTCACGCTCTCCTCGTGCCTCACGATGGCGACTCTGGTATTCGACCTTTCAGCGCAAACACAAGAGCGAGTATCAGCGATGGTCGGAACCGTCTGGGCGATCGACAGTGCCCTAGCGGTCGAGGGTACCAGCCTGAGAACCTCGGTCGATTTCGACCTGTTGTATCAGGCCCTGCAAGAGGGACCAAAGTACTCGGCAGTGGACGACGGCATTCAAGTGCGCAGTTGGACGGATGATCGCGGAGTGGAGTTCCGCTACGCTGTGATGGTTCCCGCCGGCTACCGTCCCCAACACAGCTATCCAGTCCACGTATTCCTGCATGGCGGCATCATGCGAGCTATCCCCGACCCCGGCGATCGGTGGTGGAGCACGAGTGACCGATTGATGGACTCGACCAGGATCGCCGTCTTCCCCCTGGGATGGAAGGACGCTACTTGGTGGGGCCCATACCAGGCGGTCAACCTTGCCACCATCAGCCATGAGCTCAGGCGTGACTTCAACGTCGACGAGAACCGGTTCTACCTCATCGGAATTTCTGATGGCGGCACCGGGGTGTACTTCCACGCGTTTCGGGAGAGTACCATTTGGGCCGGCTTCCTGGCGTACATCGGGCATCCCGCGGTGCTGAACAATCCCCGGGCGGACACAGATGGTGACTTGTTCGTAGCCAACCTGACCAATAGGCCTTTGTTTGTGGTCAACGGTGAAAACGATCGGCTGTACCCCACGGAGATTGTGGCCCCGTACATGGAAAGGCTTCGGGAGGCCGGCGTGGACATCACCTTCCGGCCGCAGGCGGGAGGCGGCCACGACATGCGTTGGGTCCCCGGGGAGGCCGAGAACATTCGGAACTTCATCCAACAACACCCACGCGATCCGCTCCCTGACCGGATGTCCTGGGAAACCGAACGCACGGATCGCTACCATCGGCACCATTGGGTGATCCTCACCGAACTCGGCGAGGTGGCCGGCGAAACCGAATTCCCGCCGCGCGACGTGTTCCCCCGTCGTCACCCCTCAGGGAGGGTCGACGTGGAGCGTCGTGGAAACACCGTCGCGGTCAAGACTCGAGGAGTACGCCGGTTCACGCTGTTGCTCTCCCCCGGCGAGTTCGATTTCTCTCGGCCGGTCATTGTGACCACCAACGGCGTTACCGTGTTCGAAGGTCTGATCGAAAAGGACGTCGAGGTTTTGCTGAAGTGGGCCGTTAGAGACCGCGACCGGACCATGCTGTTCGCGGCGGAAATGGATGTCGCCGTCTCCGGCATTGCTGAGTAGCAACGCTGGGAAGTGCCCCCGTACGAACTACTATAGCTTCAGCACCCCTTCGATGACCGTGACTGCGCTGCCACCAACTCTCACGGTGTCGATAGCATCCGGCGGACCCACTACCTCCACTGTGGCGGAGCCCGGCCGGTTCATCCAGTGGCCTTGTTCGGCCACGAACGACGGCTCGGCAATCAAGCCGTAGTGCCACAGGTAGGCGCCCATCCCGCCGGTAGCTGACCCGGTAAACGGGTCCTCTACCATGTCGGGCGGCACACCCAAGTGGCGCGAAAGGGTTGTTCCCTTGGCGGTGGCCCCTTCGAGAATGAAGAAATGGGGGCTGAAAAAATCGCCGGTCTCTCTGAGAGCACGATAGGGGGCAACGTTCATTTCCACACGACGCAAGGCATCCGTGTTTCGGAGCGGCACCATCAATTGAGGCGTACCGGTACTCACGGTCTGAATCGTCGTGCCCTCGAGAAGGTCGTCCGAGCGCAGCCCGAACACCGGCAACACATCCTCCGGTCGGTATTGCCTGAGAAACTCTGGAGGGCGCTGTGACATGATCACCCGCTCGGCCACACCATCATCACCATGAACCTCTACTTCGATCACTCCGACCGGTAGTTCCAGCTTGTAGCTCTGTACCGGCCCCGTGAACGGGAGCCTGCCAGACTCTACCAGCGCGTGAAACGTGGCGATGGTCGGGTGCCCAGCCAGTGGGATCTCTTCCGCCGGGGTGAAGTAGCGAGCCCTGACATCGGCCCGATCCGACTCGAGCACGAACGCGGTTTCCGACAGGTTCATCTCGCGGGCGATGGCTTGCATTGTGTCCGCATCGAGCGAGTCGGCTTCGAAGACCACGGCGCATGGGTTGCCTCCCAGTCGCGTGGTGGTGAAGGCATCCACTTGTGACATCGGCAGTTCAGGCATGCGGTTCCCTCACATCAGTTCAATAGTGGACCCGGCCTCGCCCATCGCGCGACCAGGCCGGTGGTCACGAAGGGCAGGGGAGCGCCACCTGGATGCCCCCGCCGCCTCCGCTAAGACGGAAGCCAAGGCGCCGGCGGTGTCCGGTCGCTCATTGGGGAGTTTGGCCAAACCTCGGAGAATCATCGCATCGACCGAAGCCGGAACGTCGTTACGAGCGTCGGAGACCGGTCGCGCCGGGCTGGTCACCTGGTGGAACAGGACGGCTTCGGCGGTGATGCCGCGAAACGGCGGAGCTCCGGTAAGCATCTCATAGACCACACTAGCCAAGCTGTAGATGTCGCTCCGGTTATCGAGAACCTCCGCGCCGGTAGCCTGTTCCGGACTCATGTATTCCGGGGTCCCGAACGAGGAATACATCAAACCCTCGGCCAAGCACCTTCGGCACACCGCGCGAGCGATACCGAAATCGCCAACGTAGGCGTGACCCTTCGACATCAGGATGTTTTCTGGTTTGATGTCGAGGTGGATGATGTCGTTGGCGTGTGAGTAGTCGAGGGCGTCTGCGATCTCCCGGGTGATGCGGTAGGCGTCCTCCAGTGACCGCTTCTGACCGTAGTACCTAGAGTGGTAGAGTGACTTGCACGCGACGTAGGGCATCACGTAGTACGGCAGCCCATCGCAAGTGCCCGAATCGAGCAGCGGAAGAATATTGGGGTGCTGTAGTCTGGCCGTGACGCTGATTTCATGCAGGAATTGGTCTACCCCAACCTGGCTGGCCAACTCAGAGTGGAGCACCTTCACCGCCACCTGCCGTGAATGCCGCAGATCCTCTGCCAGGTAAACCGTGGCCATCCCGCCGTGACCGAGTTCGCGGCCCAGACGATAGCGTCCGTCAAGCAAGTCGCCGCACGATTGTGTGATCGCCGTCATAGTGCCTCCTTCGCGGTACCAGGGTCACTCTAACCAAAGCAGCCCTGCTCATATCTTCATGTTTCGTTGAATCGCTCCCCTGGTCAGTCCCCTGCCCCTTCGATCTGGAATTCACCGGTGATTGTCAGGTTGCCGGCGTGCCTCTCGATACGGGGCGACGGACGGAGCAGCGGCGCCAGTCCAACCACTATAGCGCCGGCGCCCAGAAGGACCGGCCAGCTGAGCTGCTCACCTAGCACCATCCACCCCAGTACCATGGCCACAAGAGGGTGCACCAGCATCATCGAGTTGACCTGGGTTACCTGCATGTGGCGCAGGAGGTAGTACAGCGCGACAAACCCTACAGCCGTCCCCAGGATGGCCAGGTAGCCGACGGCCAACAGGGCGCGGAGTGACCAGACCTGATCCATTAGCGGGCCCTCGGTCGAAGTACCTATGCCAAGAAGCACCGTTCCTCCCACTACAGTCTGGACCGCCGCCAGGAGCACAGGGTCCACCCGATGGCCCCGTGCCCTCACAACCACTTGGGCATGCGCCATGGCCACGGCGCCAATCAGAAACCCGACGATGGCCCAAATCGCCATGGGACTGTTGCCTGCCAGTTGGTCACTGAAAATGAAGGCCACGCCGACGGTTCCCAGGACCACGCCACCGATCTTGCGCAGGGTGATGGGTTCGTCAGGGAGGACGACATGCGCGATCAGAATCGTGAGGAGCGGAATGGTAGAAAACAGCACCGCCGCCAGCCCCGACGCCACGTATTGCATGCCCCAGAACTGAAAGGCGTAGGTGACCCCAATCGCCGAGAGGCCGGTCCCGATCATCATGGCCCAGTCCGATGGTGCGGTCGGCAGCCTGACCCGGCGAACCGTCGCTATAGCGGTCAACAGGATCCCCGCCAACAGAAATCTGACACCGGCGAAGGTAAAGGGCGGCAGGTCTTCGAGCCCCACACGAACCACCAGCCAGGTGGTACCCCAGAGGAATGCGAGAAACAGCCACACCAGACCGGGAATCGTAAGACGAGCGATGATTGTACGCATACAATTACCCCATTATCCGCCATTTGCTACTAGCTATTACAACGCAATTATCCTGCATTAGTTTCAAGAATAGTATTGCTTTTTGTGGAGTCAAGTGGTACCATTGCATGCATGACAATATGGACGCCAGACATCAAGGACACCGACGCGCCGCTCTACAGGGCCATCGCCGACGCCATTGCTACGGACCTGGCTGGCGGCAAGCTTATGGGTGGACAACGACTACCAACCCAACGAGTGCTGGCCGCCGAATTGGACGTGGCTCTCACCACCGTCACCAGGGGCTACGCAGAGGCCGAACGGAGGGGATTGGTGAGCGGCGAGGTGGGCCGGGGCACCTTCATTAGGGGCGGACCGCAGGGTTCGACATCCGCTCTGGATCCCGACGCCCCAATCGACCTGACCCCCAACCATCTGGGTCCTTGGGCCCACGCCCAGGAATTGGCGGATGGCATCGCCGGCATGGCCACTCGGCTCCCCGGGGCCGGCGTCATCGACTACCAGCCGCTGGGAGGTACCGAGCGACAGAGGGCGGCAGGAGCCTTCTGGATGAATCGCGCCGGCCTCGTGGCCACGACAGACGACGTGCTGGTCACCAACGGTGCACAGCACAGCATGGCAATCACCTTCGCCACCATCACAAATCCCGGCGACACGGTCTTCACCGGCAAGCTCACCTACAGTGGCATGAAGTCGTTGGCCCACCTGCTACGGCTCAAGCTCAAAGGGCTGCCAATGGACCGCGACGGGATCGAGCCGGAGGCGTTCGAGCAGGCTTGTAGGCAGGAACCGCCCAAAGCGCTGTACTGCATGCCTACGCTACAAAATCCAACCGGCGTGGTAATGCCCGAGACACGGCGGAAGGAAATCGCCGCCATTGCTGCCGAGTACGGCGTGCCGATTGTGGAAGACGACAGCTACGGATTTCTCCTGCCCGACGAAACGCCGTTGTCTGCCTACGCCGACGACGCCTACTACCTGGCCGGAACGTCTAAGAGCCTGGCGCCGGGATTGCGCATCGGCTTCCTGTTGCCGCCGTCCGCTATGGTGGACCGGCTCAAGGCCGCCATCAGCAGCACCACGTTCAGCGTCCCCACGCTGATGGGCGATGTGGTCGCAGAGTGGATCTTCGATGGCACGGCCGACCGCGTCATGTCGTGGAAGCGGAATGAGATCGCCGAACGGCAGCAGCTGGCCCAATCGTTCCTGGGTCAGTACGACGACGTGAGCCACCCGATGAGTCAACAGGTGTGGCTGACGCTACCCGATCCCTGGTGTACCTCGGAGTTCGTGGATCAGGCGGCGATGCGTGGTGTGATGGTATCACCGGCGGAAGACTTCATAGCGGGGCGGGCCTCCCCGCCACACGCGGTGCGTGTATGTCTGGGACCGATCGCCGACCGGGGGAGCTTGGAGAAGGGTCTGCAAACACTGGCGGAGATACTCGACCAGCCGCCCGAGCCCTGCCGGGTCGTCGTGTAGCGAGTATTAGGGGTTGGTGAACAGGAAGAGCAGGTCGTCCAGCTCGTCTATGCCGATAAGGTCGAGATCTCCGTCGTTGTCCCGGTCCACCAACACGGCGCAGCTTCCCGCTCGCGAGGCCGCCAGTGCCCGTGCGTTTCCGAACGCTCCACGGCCGTCATTCTCCAACACCGTCCAGCTGGCTCCGCCGAAATTGGAGGTGACCAGGTCGAGGTCTCCATCGCCGTCGAGGTCCCCCAGATCGACTGCGATCGGTTCACTCCCTACCTGCACCACGCTCTGAAGAGTTAGGCCGCCGGCGCCATCACCTGTCATGATCGACACGTTGTTTTGGGCGAAGTTGGCGCTGATGACGTCGGCGTGGCCATCCCCGTCGACATCTCCGGCAGTCAGCATCCACGGGCCGCCGTTGGCACTCACCGCCGCGGAGCGATGGAGCCCGCCACGTCCGTCGCCCAGCAGAAGGATGACCTCCCCACTGCCGATGGCCCCGACAAAAACATCGATGATGCCGTCACCGTTCGCATCGGCGGATGCGCACGCGGTCTCACCGTCACCACCCGATTCGAAAGCTGCCCCCGGACCGAAAGCGCCCGACCCGTCGTTGATGAACAGCGATAGGTTGCCGTCTCCACCACCGCCCCGGTTGGCCGTCACTATGTCCAAGGAACCGTCACCATCGAGGTCGACTAGGCACAACCCGCGGACGCCGTCGTCTCCCGCATGATTGGCGGCGTGCGACAGCGCACCTCCGGCGCCGCCGCGAAACACCGAAACCAAGTTGCTGGCCGAGTTGCCGACAGCGAAGTCGGTCAGGCCGTCGCCATCGAAGTCGCCGCCCTCGTTGGTGCTCGGTCTGGCACCGCCGGGAATGGGATAGGTTGTGAAACTTGAAAACCCGCCAGCTCCGTCGTTGGTGAACACGCGGAGATCGTTGGAACGTTCGTTGGGAATAATCAGGTCGGGGTAGCCGTCTCCGTCCAGATCCCCGGCGTAGGATCCGTAACTCTGGATCCATCCCTCGCCTGACTGTCGAATGGGAACGGTTGATGAACGCGTTAGCACCAGTGAACCGGCACCCGAGGCGATCCAGTAGTTCCAGCTGAACGAACCGGTCACTCGTGTCCCGTCATCGTCCAACACGTCCACCACGGTGACCGTCACCCACTCCCCGGCTGCGAAGCTACCGGCCGGGGTGAACGTCACTGTTTGTCTATCGGCACTCAGGTCCAAGAGTCCAGCCATCGGCCCTGACCAGCGGCCGAAGACGCGCATGGCCCGACTCCCCGAAGGCGGAAGCGCGACCGGCCGATCAAAGGTGACCGTGATGGCCGCCTGCCGCCCAGCCACGATAGACTGAGCTACCGGACCAACCGACACTACTGTGGGCCCTCCAGCAATTGGTCCCGGACTGGTTGGCTCATCGGAGGAACACGCCGAAACCACCAAGGCGGCGCAGCCCCATCCCATCACGCGGATTGTCGAGCGAAAGCGCTGTTTCATCTTACTTTATACGACGCCGGCACTGAGATAACCGGCACATCTAGCCGGGCTTGACTCCGTGGCGCGGCAGGGTGACACTAGATTCATGAACTTGGACCGACCGAGGCAAACTTGACGACACCGGTACTCTCCGCGGAGCCGATTGACGAACTCCGCTGCACATTCGTGGCCGATCGCCCTTTTCTCATGGAAGAAGGCCCCCGCAAGTTCACTCGGCCGGAGGAAGCCACTGAGATCCCTCCGGCAGAGGCGGTCTTGGCCGTCGACGGCGTCTGTGAGGCCGTATTCTCCGGAGACCGGGTCGTCGTGGTGCGCGACGCGGCCGGGCCATCATGGGACGACCTGATCCCGCGGGTGCAATACGCCCTGGGCGCCGCCGTGACATCGGCTGCCGCGGCCATCGACACCGGCCGAGCCCCAGCTGTCGACGACGACGCCATCTACGATGAGGTCTCGCACATTTTCCAGAGTGAGATCAATCCCATCGTGGCGCAGCACGGCGGCGCCATCGACTTGATCGACGTGCAGGACGCCACCGTCGTTGTACGCATGTCGGGCGGCTGCCAAGGGTGCGGCATGGCCAACGTCACGCTCAGGCAGGGCATCGAAGCGGCCCTCAAGAAAGCCATACCCGCCCTGGCGGGAATTCGCGACGTGACCGATCACTCGTCCGGAGCCGATCCTTACTTCGCCAGCACCAGCAAGTAACGACCCGTCATGACGGGGAAACCCCGTTCTCGACTGCTGTTGTTGCTCCCCACGACGACATACCGGGCCGGCGCCTTCGTCGCTGCGGCCAACGCTCTCGACATCGACCTCACGGTCGCCTCGGAAGAAGATTCCGCCTTTTCGACTCAGGAACCGGACGCTCTCCTCACCCTGGATTTCGCCAAACCCGCGGAATGCGCCGCTCACGTGGCGGAATTTCACGGCAGGAACCCCATCCGGGCGGTCTTCGGCGTGGACGACCTGACGGCGATAGCGGCCGCGCACGTGGCCCAGGCCTTGGCCTTGGATCACAACCCTCCCGCCGCGGTGGAGGCCGCGGGAGACAAGTTTCGCCAGCGCCAACTCCTGGCCGGTGCCGGAGTGCCGGTTCCCGGCTTCGAGCGCCATCACGCCGATCGCGTAGATGCCGAAAGACTGAAAAACGTCCCCTTCCCTGCCATCGTGAAACCGATCAACCTGTCAGCCAGCCGGGGGGTGATGCGGGTGAACGACGCGGCCTCCCTGGCAGAGGCAATCACCCGTTTGCGATCGATCCTCGAACAAGCTTCCCCCACCACAGAGCGAGCCTTCCTGATCGAGGACTACATCCCGGGGCAAGAGTATGCGCTGGAGGGGATCCTCGAGGATGGCCGGCTGACATCGCTCGCCCTGTTCGACAAACCCGACCCGCTCGAGGGTCCCACATTCGCCGAGACCATCTACCTCACGCCATCGCGAGCGAGCGACACGATCCAGACTGCTCTCCATCACACGGCACAGGCCGCCTGCGCGGCCCTCGGCCTGATGCGAGGTCCGGTACACGTCGAGCTGCGGCACAACACCGAAGGCCCGTGGCTGGTCGAATTGGCGGCCAGGCCCATCGGAGGGCGCTGCGGTGAAGTCCTCAGATTTGGCTCCGAAAACAAATCGCTGGAAACCATCCTTCTGGCCCAGGCGCTGGGGCGACTGCACACCATTCCGGTACGAGAGCCCCTGGCCTCCGGCGTGATGATGATCCCCGTCACCGAGGCCGGCACGTTCCAGACGATCGACGGATTGGAGACCGCGCTGGCCACTCCGGGGGTGACCGACATCGCGGTAACAATCCATCGAGGCGCGCGAGTGCGGCCCCTGCCGGAGGAGTCCCGCTATCTCGGGTTTATTTTCGCCAGGGGCCCTAATCCGGCCTCCGTAGAGAGCACCATCAGAGCGGCGTTTGCCGCCCTCGATATCGTAATCGAGTAGCCGGCAGACCAGGCCCTTTTCCGGCCCGTCATTTGCTTATATTGGGCCGGAACACTACCACCAAACGCTACCAACGATCGAGGAATAACCGATGAGAATCACGGTCTCCGCCGCTCTGCTGGTACTCGCTCTGGGTACTTTCGGCACGACAACAGCCATGGCCCAGGACCTCAGGATCGAGATCGAGGAAGTTACCACCCGGCTTCAGGCCGCCGGGGCGGCAAATTTGAACCTCATCGCCCCACAAGCTTTCGCCAAGGCGCGCCAGAAGATATCCGAGGCGGAATCGGTATATCAGCGCGGCGCCAACCCCAAGGACGTTCGCAAGAATCTGGACGAGGCCCGGCTCGAGCTGGCGCGGGCCGAGAGCCTCCAGGAGTTGGGCATGATCCTCATGGGCGACGCCATTACCGCTCGGACCGACGCGCTGGTAGCCAATGCCCCGGCCACCAGGGAAGCCGAGAAGAGTTGGCAGGAAGGCGAGAATGACTTGCAAAAAGCGGGTCGCAAAGTGGAGTCGGGCGACCGGAACTCGGCAGTGCAGGAAGCAGCCAAGGCCGAGGCCGCGTACCGTGATGCCGAGTTCGAGGCGTTGCGTGTGGTGATCGTTTCGACCACCGAGCGATTACGGCAGGAGGCAGAGGACCGTGACGCGGACAAGAAGGCAGCCACCACCTTTCTCAAAGCCGACACAGAACTGGCGGCGTCCGAACGGGCGTTGCGTGCCAACCGGAAAGATCAGTCGGAAGCCATCGCTCACGCCATAGCGTCTGCCGACGGTTACCGACGGGCTACTCGTATTGCGCTCATGGTCGATGCCGTCAAGCGCAATCCCAATGCGACCGTCGAGAAACTGGTGCTGGACTACGAGGGCTACATGAGCGAAGCAGCTCAGGCACTCAACTTCGAGGCCGATTTCCGTAAGGGACCTGCACCGGTGTCTATCCAGTTGACCGACGCCATCACCAGTCTCACCGAGGATCGGGCCGCCCTGCGTGCTGAGGCCTCGAGTGCCGGGCTTGCCCTTGCTGCGCTCCGGGCCGAGCATGACGCCCTTGTGTTCACAAGCGACTCGCTGTCGGCACGGCTTACGATGCAAGCCGATTCACTCGCCGCCCAACGGCAATTACAGCAGGCCGAGCAACGGCGGCTGGCCACCCAACTGCGAGCCCGGCAGGAACGAGAGGAACAGATCGACGGAGTCGGTGAACTGTTCTCAGAGGACGAAGCCGAAGTGGCCATGATCGGCAACGATCTGGTCATCCGCATGTACGGCCTCAATTTCCCAGTAGGGCTGGCGCAGATCCGGCCGGAGAGTTTCGGGCTGCTCACCAAATTGCAGAAGGTCCTGCGGGAATTCCCTACCGATCCCATCGAGATCGCCGGCCACACGGACTCTCAGGGCAACGATCAGCGCAATCAAGCCCTTAGTGAGCGTAGAGCTTCCGCGGTGCGCCAGTACCTAATCGCCAACATGGCCATTCCGGAAGTTCAGATCAGTGCGGTGGGATACGGCGAGAGCCAGCCGCTGGCGAGCAACGAGTCGCGAGCTGGCCGCGCCAAGAACCGCCGGATCGACGTGCGTATCGTCCTGCCGGAAATTTAAAAACGGTCTTCCCCGACACGCGGTCAGGCGCCTCGCGGCGGCAGCGCATCGGGCTCTCCCTGGGCCCGGTGCTCTTCCTGCTGGTGTTGGCGGTTCCGGCACCGGTTGGCCTGTCCTACGAAGGATGGCTTACAGCTGGGCTCGCAGGGCTCATGGCCGTGTGGTGGATTACCGAAGCTATCCCCATCCCAGCCACCGCGTTGTTGCCACTGGTCGTACTGCCGATCGGAGGCATCGGTACCATCCGGGAGACCGCGGCACCGTACGCCAACCCCATCATCTTCCTGTTTCTCGGCGGGTTCATTCTGGCCGCCGGGCTCGAAGCCAGCGGCCTTCATCGGCGGGTGGCACTCGGCATTATCCGTTTGGCGGGGACAACTCCACGGCGCCTGATCGCGGGGTTCATGGCGGCAACCGCATTTCTCAGCATGTGGATCAGCAACACTGCAACGGTAATGATGATGTTGCCTATCGCGGTGTCGACACTCGCCGTGGTGGAACCGGAGACCGAATCTCCAAGCCCTCACTTTCCGATCGCGTTGCTTCTGGGTGTCGCTTACGCGGCAAACATCGGCGGCCTGGCAACGTTAATCGGCACGCCACCCAATGCCCTGCTCGCCGGGTTCATGGAGGAGACTTACGGGCGTACCCTGGGATTCGCCCAATGGATGACCCTTGGGCTGCCGCTGGCTTTGATGGCTCTACCGCTATGCTGGCTGCTGCTAACCCGGCTGTTGTTCCCCTTGGGAACTGGTACCACGACCAACGGCGGTGCTGCCCTCATGGCCGAATGGCGGGCACGCGGGACAATGAGCCGGCGAGAGCGAGGGGTTGCCGTGGTAACAGGGGGAACGGCCCTGGCGTGGATATTCCGACCGATGCTAGGTGAGTGGATTCCGGGACTGTCCGACGCGGGAATCGCCATCGCGGGAGCGATGCTGCTGTTTCTCATCCCTGTCGACTGGAAGGGGTTGGAGCCGGCTCTGCGGTGGAAGTCGGTGGAGAGGCTACCCTGGGGCATCTTGATCCTGTTCGGCGGTGGCCTTTCGCTGGCTTCGGCCATCCAGCGGTCCGGGTTGGCGGAGTGGATCGGCGCTGGACTCACCGCGGCGGGAACTTGGCCCCTCATTGTGATGGTCGCGGTCATCACCACCGTCATAGTGCTGCTCACCGAGATCACCAGCAACACGGCAACGGCGGCTACCTTCCTCCCGGTCGTGGCCGCCCTAGCCGTGGCCAGTGGACTCGACCCACTGGTGCTGGCGGCTCCCGCGGCCCTCGCGGCAAGTTGCGCCTTCATGCTCCCAGTCGCAACGCCACCCAACGCCATCGTCTACGCGAGCGAGCGGGTCCCCATAGTCGCCATGATCAGGGCCGGCCTGGTCCTCAACATCATGATGGTGCTGCTGATCACGGTGATGTCCCTGGGAATTCTGAAGCTGTGGGGCAGCGCCTCTTAGCTTTCCGGGCCACCCATCAACGATCTCAATCGCTCACCGGCTTGGTCCCAGACTTCCCTTCAGGAACATTGTGATAGAACCGCGTGGTGGGATAGGCGAAATCCATGTCGTCCCGTAGGGCGAACTCGGTAAGGATCGCCTCCCAGATCTCCTCGGTAACGACTCTGCGCCGACGGGCATGGCACACGTAGCGGAGCGTGAGCAAAACGCCGCTGTCCTGGACGCTGGTATAGACAACCGGATTGAACGACATGCTGCTGATGAAGAATTTTTCCCGGGCCCGGGCAATCTGGGCGGCGGCCACGTCGGTGGCCGAGGCCGCGTGCTTGGCCGCCAGGTCGGTCAGGATGGACTTGGCAGCTCGCCAGTCGCTCTCGAAAGTGACCAGCACGGCAAGTTCATCCCAGATGTACTGGAAGCCGCGTGTGTAGTTGGCCAACCCTGCGGTGATCACCATGGCGTTGGGGATATGAATGAGTCGGCCGGTGGTTTGGTCGGCATCGGCCCAATTGCCGATTTCCAACAGGGTGAATTGGAACAGCCGGATATCGACGACGTCGCCGGTGAACTCGTTGATCTCGATCCGATCACCCAGCTCGAACGGCTTGCGCCAGACGATGAAACCCCATCCCGCCATGTTCGTGAGGATATCCTTGAGAGCGATGGCCAAACCGGCCGAGACCAGGCCGAGGTAGGTCGCCACACCGCGAAGCACCGCAGACCAGATGCTGGCGATACCGATGAAGCCAAGGACCACCGCCACATACTGGGTTGCCTTGCTCCAGCGGTAGTGGATCCCCTGGTCTTTTACCGTGCGGCCAACCCCAAGCATGATCAGACGCCGCGAAAGCCACAGCACCAGGATCCACATCAACGACGACACCACGCGGCCCTGCATTACAGGTGACATGCCAAACTGGTTGCGGAGCCACTCGCTTATCGATTCCATATACTCACCCGGCCGCTTCGATGCGGCGTGTCAGGAATCACCACTAGACGTTACACGGGAAAGGCTGGCACTGTGAGCGCCGGAGCTAGCCTGAAAGATGCCGGGCCGCAGCCAGAATGGAAACCACTGACATTCTCCATGAGAGGAGGGATGGAACCCCCAACCCGAGGCCACTGTTCTATTCGATAGGCATTGAGATCGAACTCCAGCTGACGAGCACCAATGACCACGCTCCATCTAGTCGCCTCGGCCGCTGTTCTGGGCAGCGCCATAGCACCAACTATGGCCACCGCTCAGTGGAAGACCGATTTCGACAAGCATACCGTCCCTCTCGACGAAATCACCTCGGGCGGGCCACCGAAAGATGGCATTCCCGCTATAGACCGACCGGTATTCGTCTCGGTTGGGGAGGCTGACCGGTGGCTGGGTGAGCGGGAGCCTGTGGTGATGGTGGAACATGATGGTGAATCCAAGGCGTACCCACTGCAAATCCTCATCTGGCACGAGATCGTCAACGACGAGATCGCCGGAATGCCCGTGACCGTGACGTTCTGCCCCCTGTGCAACACGGCCCTGGCGTTCGACCGGCGCTTCGACGGCGAAGTACTCGATTTCGGAACCACCGGCATGCTGCGCCACTCGGATCTGGTAATGTACGACCGTCAGAGCGAAACCTGGTGGCAACAGGCGACTGGTGAGGGCATTGTGGGTACCCATGCCGGACGGCAATTGACCTTTGTGAGCGCGCCGCTGGTGGGTTGGAAGCAATACCGGGAAGAACACCCCGACGGCAAAGTGCTTTCGCGCGAGACCGGCTTTAGCCGCGACTACGGCCGCAATCCCTATCAGCGGTACGATACCCGTAGCGGGCCGTTCAGTCAGTTCTTCGGTGGGCGCCAGGACGATAGGCTCTCTGCCATGGAGCGTGTAGTGACGTTGGCGGAGGGCGATTCCAGCGTTGCCTACTCGATGTCCGCCCTGGAGGAACGCCCGGCCACCAACGACACCTTCGTTGGGCGTCCGATCGTGGTGCTGTGGGCCCCTGGCACGGCCAGCGCGCTCGACGCATCGGCGATCGCCGACGGGCGCGACGTGGGGTCTACCGGAGTATTCGGGCGGGAACTAGGCGGCCGGGTGCTGACATTCGAGTCTGCCGGTCCGGGAAGCTATCAAGATGCCGAAACAGGCTCGACCTGGAACGTCTTCGGCCGGGCCACCAGTGGCCCTCTGGCGGGCCAGCGCCTGGACCCGGTGCCACACGGCAACCATTTCTGGTTCGCCTGGGCCGTATTCATGCCGGATACCCGGGTCGAGTCCTGACTAAGCAAGCCCGCCTAGAGCTTGCCGTTGGCGAACGCCTGCACGACGTCACTTTGGGACAGCACGCCCACCAAGGCGTGGTCATCGACGACGAATACTCGATGGATGCCCAGATAAAGCATTTCCTGGGCGGCTTTCCTGACGTCGTCGCCAGGCGCGACGTATTGAGGCCTTGGCGTCATCAGGTCCTTTACCCTGGTGTCGTCAAGCCAGGCTTCTCCCCCACGATCACGACCACGCTCGGCGAGGGCTTCGAGAAGGTCCGAGGTGGACAGCACACCAATGAACTTGCCGAAAGCGTCGAGCACAGGCAGAGCCAGCACGTGTGCGTCCACCAGCATGGTGATGGCCTCTGCGACAGAGGCGTCAGCGGTAATCGTGGCCAAGTCGGTCTGCATTAGGTCGGATATCTTCATTGCGGCCTCGGAAATGTGGTCATGGCACCAAGTCTCGTGGCACCCTGGTAGCACGATACAGGAATAAGTGTGAAGATGTGCTGAAGGCATCTTGAGCAACCCCTGAAGGAGTCGGGGCCGCCAAAACAGCCGGTGTCAACTTCCTGGCCACAAACGACGTATCTTCTATAGAGCTAAAATGCGCTATTCGGACCGTAACCACCGCGTGCGGGCCTTCGGGCCCGTTTTTCGTCTCCCCCCGTCCGGGGGAGCCGCGGCCGAGGGCGTGTCATGATCCACCTGAGCGTCATTCCATCCGCGGTCTTGCTGGACCGGCGGCGCAAGATGGCCATGGGGATCGAACTCCCCAAGGGGGTGGTAGAGCTCCCAGACCAGGGCTCGGGGCGGACCTGGCCGGGGATGACCGCCAGCGCCGTGGTCCATGCCGGCCTGTTTCTGGCTGCGGCAGGACTCTTTTCCGGCGGCCCCGGCGATGCCACGACTGCCGAATCGACCCAATCGGACCGGGAGGTGGCCATGGTCTACCTAGAGCCGCCACCGACCCCGGAACCCCAACCGGTGGCTGAGGCGCAACCCCCTCAGCCACAGCCACAGACCCCGGTGGAAACAGCGCTTCCGTCACAACAGGAGCTTCCACCACCTGGTCCCGAAACCGATGACGTCCTTTCGCCGGCCCCGGCACGGGAAACCAATACCGCCACGCGTGAAGCCTCCCCCGAAGAGGCCGCCGCCGAAGTCCGCGCGGGCTCCGACGAGCGCGACAACATCATCTCTACGGAACGGGTGATCGAGGATGGTCCGGAGGACCTGGCAAGCGCGGCGGCGGCGAAAGGGGCCGAGGGCGCAACACTTGAACAAGAGGCTCAACGGATATTCGGACGCCCGGTAACCGGTACCGGCACACGAAACAACGCTCTCCCCTGGGCCTCGGATTCCACCTGCGTTCCCGATCCCACTCCCCTCGACCCCGAGTCACCGGTAGTCCTCGATTCCATCAAGGGAATCGTTTACGACCGCTCCGGTATGGCACTACCTGGGGCTCACCTCCAGGTAGTGGGCACGAGCTATCATACCTTCAGCGACGGCAGCGGCCGCTACGGCCTGATATTCGACGTCTCCCTAGTGGCCAATTGCCGGGTCCAGGTAGTGAGGGTGTCGGCCGGCGGGTACCGGGGCCGGGATCTCTACCTGGCCATGGGCTTGGGTAACAACAATGTCTATATGGAGAGGTGAGGAGTGCGGGGTGCGGAAGGGCCACGAAACAACGAATGTACCTAGGCTAGCTGTTAGGCACGCGAAACTTCCTCACTGATCGCGCTCGCGAACGTGAGCACATCTTCTTCCGTCGTATCCCAGCTAGTCATCCAGCGGACTTCCGCGGCGGCTTCGTCCCACACGTAGAAAAAATGGCGTTGTTGCAGCGGTTTGATAGCGGCCGGTGGGATTCGCGCGAATATGGCATTGGATTCCACAGGTTGGGTTATTTCGATTCCCGGGATCTCCGCTACCCGCTCCGCCAGCATAGAGGCCATGCGGTTGGCGTGCTCAGCGTTGCGGCGCCAAAGATCGTCACTCAGAAGTGCTGAAAACTGGGCCGCGAGGAAACGCATCTTGGAAGCTAGCTGCATCCCTTGTTTCCGTAAAAAAGGGAATCGATCGCCGGCGGCGCCGCCGAAGAACACGATCGCTTCGGCGGCGAGCAACCCGCTCTTGGTCCCCCCAAAACTCAGCACGTCGACTCCGGCATCACCGGTTGTTGCAGCGAAGTCCACGCCCAGGCTCACCGCCGCGTTGCTGATCCGGGCGCCGTCCATGTGCAGCAACATGCCGTGCGAGTGAGCCAAATCGGCCAGTGCCCTAATTTCCTCCGGCCGGTACACGGTACCCAGCTCGCTCGTCTGGGTGATGGAAATGATTTTCGGCTGGGCGTGATGCTCCACGCCGAATCCCTTGAGGTGCGGGGTAACGTCGGACGGACGGAGCTTCCCGTCATCGGTAGGAATGGGAATCAATTTGCATCCGAGATGGCGCTCGGGAGCCGCGCATTCGTCGACGTATACATGGGAGGAAGCCGCGCATAGGATGGCCTGGTATGACTCGGTCACCGTGCGAAGCCCTATCACGTTGGCCCCGGTTCCGCCGAACACGAAGAACACGTCTATGTCGTCACCCAAGTGACCCCGAAACACTTCCTGGGCCGCTACGGTGATCGGATCATCTCCGTAGGCCGGAACGTGTCCTTCGTTGGCGTCCTCGATAGCTCGAAGCACCTCAGGGTGAATGCCTGAGCTGTTGTCGGAGGCGAAGAAACGCGGCATCACAACACTCCTTTGCGCTTCAACTGAGTGTACTGCTCCACCACAGCGTCGCTGGCCCTGTCGGGCGGCACGTCGAGAACTAGCACACCCCGCCGCCGCACGGCGGCGAGCGCCTCTTCTCTCGCGATCAACAACTCTTCAGCGGCGGCCCGATCGAATGCCGCACCGACAGAGTCCGGTCGCGTACTGGCGAGCGACTCAAGTACCGGGTCGGTAAGGGTCACAGCCAAGGGGAGGTGTCGGGGTCGCAGGGAACCGAGATAGGTCACCAAAGCCTCGCTGGCCGTCCGGTCGATTATATCACTGAACACCACCGTCAGGGCACGACGCCGGTTGCGGGCAGCCAGGTAACGGAACGCAGCCGGGTAGTCGGATTCCACCATGCGACCCTCGATGGCCGCCAGCGCGTTGAGGATGGCTCGCAACGCCCTCCGGCCCCGGGCCGGCGGCAGGAATAATTCGACCTCACTGGCGAACACCATCAACCCGACGTTGTCGTCGTGCTCGATGGCGGCCTGAGCCAGATGGAGCGCCGCAGTAATCACCGATTCGAGCCGGGAGACCCCGCCGATTTCGGCCGTCAGCAATCTCCCCGCGTCGATGGCCAGCACGACGTGTTGCCGGCGTTCGTCTTCGAACTCCCGTGCCATCAACTTGCCACGACGCGCTGTCGCCTTCCAGTCGATGCTGCGGGTATCATCCCCCGGCACCCACTCCCGCAGGGACTCGAACACCCGGCCCTCGCCGATGCGGCGCTGACTCCGGAGCCCGGCCTCCTTGCGACGGCTGGCGGTCGTCGGGAGACCGCGGCGAACGATTCCGTCCAACGATGGAAAGACCACCGCGGTCCATTCGCGCTCCAGGGTCCCCTGCCGCCAGATCAGCCCAAGCGGGCCCAGTATCCTTACGGCGATACGCCCGGCGGTGTCCTTGCCTCTCTTTCTTGGCGCGATGTTGATGACCTCGGTCACGACTTGGTTGGGCGGGAGGGTGAGGATTCGCTCGGGCATCTCAGCGCCCCCAAGCGGTTCGGGGAACGTCTCCCGGACCCGGACCGTCACGCGGCGGGGATGGTCATGGCGCCAGCGATAGATCACCGGCAAGGTACGGCCAAGCGAGAATCCCGGCGGCGCGTCTCTGTCGACCTCGAGCGAGGCGGGACTCACTACCATGAAGCCGTCGGCCGCAAGCAGCAGGATCCAGCCGACGTCGAGGGCGATCATCCACCCTGTTCCAGGCGGCCACCACACCCCCAGGATGGCCAGCGCCGCCAACCCCACAGCCCCGAAGTACCATCGGCGCGACGGAAACAGCATCAACCAGGAACCTCGATCTTCTCGAGCAGTGACTTGAGAGCTGTGTCGGCTGAGACACCCTCCAGCTCGAGCTCTGGCGCCACCACGACCCGGTGGCGCAGAACCGGCACCGCCGCGGCCTTCACGTCATCGGGAATGACGAATTCTCGCCCGTCGAGGAGGGCCGCGGCCTGGGTCATCCGCAGCAGGGACACAGTGGCCCGGGGGGAGGCACCCAGCGTCAAGGCCGGAGCCGTACGGGTGGATCGTACAATCGTCGTCATGTACTCAAGCAGGCGATCGTCGACGCGTATGCCGCGACTGACGCGCCGGAGTTCGGCCAAGCCATCGGCGTCCAGATCGGGGTCCACTCCGTAGCTGCTGGTGTCGTCCGACTCGAATCCGTCAAGCACCCGTTGGAGAATCCCCTGCTCCACTGCGGCCCCGGGATAGTCCAGGATGACCTTGACTAGGAACCGGTCCAGTTCAGCCTCGGGCAGCGGATAGGTACCTTCGAATTCGATCGGGTTCTGCGTGGCGAATACGGTGAATGCAGCCGACAGTCGATGGGACTCTCCGTCCACGGTAATGGTGCGCTCCTGCATCGCCTCGAGAAGTGCTGCCTGGGTCTTGGCCGGATCGCGGTTGATCTCGTCGGCGAGGACCAGGTCGCCAAACAGCGGACCAGGCCGGAATGTGAACGACCCAGTCGTTGACATGACGTTGATGCCGGTGATGTCGGACGGCATGAGGTCGGGCGTAAACTGAATCCTCCGGAAGGCCAAGCGGAGCGCCACGCTCAGCGTCCTGACGAGGAGGGTCTTGGCGGTGCCGGGAACGCCCTCGAGCAACACGTGCCCCCTCCCGATGATGGCCGACACCAAGGTCCTTATGGCCTCCTCCTGACCCAGCACCACTTGCCCCAGCTGCACCACCAATGACTGGGCAGCCTCGGATTGACGCACGACTTCTTCCTGCGTTACGGTCTCAGATCCTGCCACACATCCTCCACTGCGTTGGCGGCCCGTAGCACTCCGTCCGTTCGGACCGAGCCGCGCATGAGTTGTTGTAGTGTTCCAACTGCCTCGCGTGAGTCAGTCGTGCGGACGTTCTCGGCAAGACGGTCAACCCACGGGGTGACGTCCGACCGAAGCGCCTGGCCCCTTGGCGACAGCCGGCGGCGCAGACCTTCAATCATGAGCCGTACAGCAACGTCATGCCCCCTGGCCGCGGCGAGCGCCGCCGACAAAGCGCGCACGTGCTCCAGCGGCGAACGGCGGCTCCGACTTCGGGGAGGAAAAGCGGGGCCGAATCGAAACGCCGCCATGACCAATGCCACCGTTGCCACGGCGAGGATCTGCCAAACGGCCCAGCCCCACGGAGACCGTCCCATCCATTCGAGGACGACGTCTGTCATCGACCCGCCGCTGCCGAACCCGTGGTGATGTTCCTCGAACACGACCCGGGGGTAGCGGCCGGCCACGAGGGCCAGCACGTATGGCCCCGCCTCAGTATCGCGTAGGCTCCGGTTGATGAAAATGACGGCATCGGATGCCAAGTAAACCGACGAAGCACCGACCTGCAGTTGCAGCATCACAGGGGCACCGTCCGCGTTCATGAGCAGCGTGTCGACGGCCTCCGTCGCAGGCGCATCGCACCGGCTCACCAACGCATCCGACAGTCCCGAAGAATCGACGACGGCATCCCTTTCCGAGGCGGTAAGCCACAACGCCGTCCGCGGTCCATCGACCCACATATTCCCGCCCAAGGGCGAGAGCTCTCGTGGGGTGCCCACGAACCGGTCTCCTTGTAACACATAGCCGAAGCACCGCATGGCCGCCCGCGCACCGGGTCCGGCCAGCAGAAGATGCCCTCCTTCTTTCACAAACCTGATCAGCTGGGTGACCTCAAGCACATCGAACGGCATCCCCGGGTCGAGGACCATGAGGAGCGGAATCTCGTCCTCCTCCAGCTCACCAAGCATGGCGGTGCGCCCACGGAAGCGTTCGACGGTCACGTCTAACCGATCCAGCGCATCGGCCAAGGCCCGGGCGCCTTGCGGGCCAGGTACAAAGGACGAGGCCCTACGGTCGCGATCCGTGGTCTTGGCCTGGCGAGAGCCCAGGATGACCGCACCGAAGCCGAGCACCAGCACGATCGCCAAGGGGACGACGACGTCAGGCCGGAGTCGCATGCCACCGTTCCGAGGCCATGCCCAACCAGTTGCGATATTCCTGATCGCCGCAGGGCAGGTGGCCGAACACATAACCGTACAGCATGCCTACCAGCGACCTGAACCGCTCACGGTCAGCTGCCGTCAGCGTTGCCTCGCCGGTGTACTCCCGAGGCGTCTTACTCGGATGGTACCGCACCACACCACGCCTATCCAGGTCGAGCACCAGCCCCTGAAACGCTGCCAACAAGGCCTCGGCGAACCGTCCTTGGTTGGCCAGCCCATCGGCTTGGTCGTGGTACCACACGGCGGTACGTGCCGCCTCGGATGGTGACGAACCCACGGCGCGTTCGCGATCCGAGGCTGCCCGTGTGGTGCGGACCATGACCCAGACGCCGTGGAACAGGATGAGCGCAAGCACCGCGAAAAGAGCAACCTGAAACCAGCGGAACAGTGCGGGATTGGCATCCTGGAACTGCTGGAGGGCGGTGGTGAGCCAGCGCCACCCATCGGCCAGCCACCCCAGAACGGCGGGCCGTTCGAACCAATCGTAGATCGGGTCGGCGAACACCGAATCGATGACGACGCGGAGCGAGTCCTGGGCCGGCACTTGAAATATCATCTCGGTCAACTGGTCTCTAGAGCCTGGGCCAACACGTCGAGATCGAACCCTTCCTTACGTACCCGCAGATCATAGTACAGCACGGTCAACACGCTATACATCAACGGGTAGAGGAGCAACTGGATCACGGAGCCGAGGACCATCCCCAGGTACCATCCGATCGGCAGGCTGGAGGGCTCTCTCAGCACCCCTATCCCAGGCGCAAACACTGCCGCGGCGACCCCGCCTGCCAGGGACGGGATGGTCACGATGATGGCGGTCACCACAACGAGCGCGAGCACCTTCCAACGAGACCCTTTGGTCAGTTGCCACGAACGGCCCATGGCATCGATGGGGCTCTGAGACTCCTCCAGTACCAACGCCTGAGTCGATACCATCAGCGCCGAAATAAAGATGAGACCGGGTACGACCAGAGCAATAAACCCCAATCCCACGACCAGCGTCGTGAGAATCGACAGAACCGCGACCCGCGCGATGTATGGCACGGCACGGGACAAGGCATCCCAGGCGTCTACGGAACGCCCGAGATAGCTGTCCGATACGATGAACACCGCCGCGGCCGTCCCAATGGCGCTCAACACGTTGTTGAGAAGCCCGGTAGCAACCCCGAGCACTGGCCGGGCCAGAAACCCGCCCGACGCCTGCACATACAATTCTAGAATTGTCGGTACCGCACTTACCACCAGCACGATCACTGCCAACGGGGCAAAGTGCGTCCGGTACAACCCGAATGCGTTATCGAGAATCTCTCCCGTCGAGAGCGGACGAAGTTCGGCTAGGGCCATCGAGAAGCTCCTGGGATTTGGGGACGTCGGTCTTGGTATCCGGCGACCAGCGGGCTACAATCGAATCTATGCACGTTCCACCACCACCGGCTCCCCCGCAACTCACCCGGCGGCTCGAGGTCGAGACACCCGAAAATGT
Source organism: uncultured Acidimicrobiia bacterium (assembly GCA_964196605.1). Taxonomy (GTDB): domain Bacteria; phylum Gemmatimonadota; class Gemmatimonadetes; order Gemmatimonadales; family GWC2-71-9; genus N074bin45. Next base: position 1,720 of record CAXMUQ010000096.1, on the reverse strand, counting down.
AACGCTCGGTCTCGATCTCGCGGGGCTTGGCTCCAGAGCGCTGGCAGCGCTGATCGACATGGCCATCCTTGGCGCCTGGTCACTGGTCGTGGTGCTGGCATCGTCGGCCTTGACAATCTTCGGCAACGCAGGCCCGATGGCGGCCGCCGTCACGCTGATGGTACTGTCTCTTTCCTTCGGGGCCTATTTCGTACTTTTCGAAGGGTTACGCAACGGACAGACACCAGGGAAGCGCCTGGTCGGCGTTCGGGTTGTCCGGGAAACGGGGCACCCAATCACCATGGGTGCGGCTGTCATGCGCAACGTACTCCGCCTGGCGGACGTGCTGCCCCCACCTGTCTACCTGGTCGGCGGCACGCTGGTGGCCCTGCACCCCAAGGGTCAGCGGCTGGGGGACATGGCAGCTGGCACGGTGGTCGTTCGCGACCGGCCGCAGGAAGCCACCGGAGCGATCGTTACTTCGACTGAAGGCACGCAACAGTTGGCGCTGGAGGCACCCGAACTCGAGGACGCAGAGTATCACCTCCTGCGACGTTTTCACCAGCGGCTCCCCTCTCTCGACGATCGGGTTCGCCAGCGGGTAACGCATCAGCTGACGGCCAGACTAGCCGGCCGGTATCCCATCAGGGACTCGGATGATTTCACCTTCCTGGCGGAATTGTACCGTCAGGAAACGGCCAGACGGCAACACGGCCCCGGGACGCGGCCCGGATCCCGGGGCACGATGGCAGAGCGTTTAGTTGCTCGCCAGGAACCGAGATGGTTGGAGTTCAACACCCTGGCGTCCACGGTAGCCAAGCACGGGCTGGACAGCTTGGCACCGGAAGAGCTGCCGGCTTTTGCCGCGCGCTATCGCGAGATCGCCGCCGACTTGGCCCGGGCCCGAACATACCAAGCGGATCAGGCCACGATTCATCGACTCGAGCGGCTCGTGAGCGCGGGGCACAACGCCCTCTACCGCGACGAGCACCATACCATTCGCCGCCTGTGGCAGGTGTTGATGCGAGAGTGTCCCGCCACCGTGGTTCAGGCATGGCCCTATGTGCTGACAGCTTTCCTGACGTTCACCATCCCGGCGATGGGCGGCTACGCTGCGTTGCGCGATCGCCCCGCGTTGGCGGAAGAGGTCCTGCCCGACCAGATGTTGCGGCGAGCGGACGCCGGGGCCACCCGCGTCGAGAAGGGAGGCAAGTACTTCCGTGCGGAGGGGTCCAATCGGCCGTACGTGGCCACGTACATCATCTCCAACAACGTGCGGGTGGCCGCGGCCTGCTTCGCTGGTGGCATCTTTCTGGGAGTGGGTTCGCTTATCCTCCTGGCTCTCAACGGTGTCGTCATGGGGATAGTTGGTGGCCACTTCGCCAACATGGGCCTGCTTGGTTATCTGATGGAATTCATCGTGGGCCACGGGGTGCTCGAACTGTTCGCCATCTGGGTCGCCGGGGCAGCGGGGTTTCTTCTGGGCATGTCAATCCTGGTGCCGGGCCGCCTCACACGTAATGAAGCCCTCATCCGAAGCGGGCGCCGCGCCGTCCGGATGATCGCGGCGGCGACACTGTTGTTGCTACTGGCGGGGTTGATCGAGGGATTCTTGTCTGCGGGAGACCACGATTTTGGTTACCGGGCTGCTGTATCGGGGGCCAGCGTTGTGTTGCTACTACTCTACCTCTTCAATGGCACTGTGTTTCTTCGGGCGGAGGGGTATCGGAGGGCGGGGACC
>CAXMUQ010000095.1:0-4940 GCA_964196605.1 uncultured Acidimicrobiia bacterium | reverse complement strand
GAATCCGCGACCGCGCGTTGGGCCGCGAGTTGGTCGGTCAGATCGAGGTCGTAGCTCTGGGCACCGAGGTGCGCTCCGGTGTTGTCGAGGTGTTCGATGTTGACCCGGGCCCTGGCTCCTTGGACCCGCAGTGATCCCTCTAGCAGGTGTCGCACGCCGAGCGTGTCGGCCAACTGGCGTGACGTGAGGTTGCGGCCTTCCATCGCGTCAATCGAGTGGCGCGAGATGACCTTGAGACTGGTGATCTGGGCCAGCCGTCCAATCAGTTCGTCGGTGATGCCCACCGCCAGCTGTTGGTAGGTGCTGTCCCCGGTCAGGTTGTCGATCATGAGGACGGCCACCGAGTCGGTCCACTGTGGTCCCACGTTAGCCAGCGCCGCGGGGCGAGTCCCGCCGGCAAGCAACCAACCCACCACCGCGGCCAGCACCACCAGAATGGGCACCGCCCTGGCGCCCCAGCGCCACTTTGGTGGCGGCGCCTGGTGTTCGCCAGGCGTGAGAAGGACGCGTTCCCCGGAGACGCTGATGCTGACTTGTGGTTGGATGACCACCGCCAACTCGGTGGCGAACGCCGTGGCCGTCTCGGGCCGGGCTGCCGGCCGCTTGGCCAGGCCCCGGCGGATCACTGCCTGAACCATGTCGGGAAAGGGGCCGTCGGGCCCGACCAGCAGTGGCGGTTCCACCATGATGTGCTTGGTGAGTACCTCCTTTGCGGTGCGGCCGCCGAACGGCGCCGTGCCGGTGAGCATCTCGAACGCCACCACGGCCAGCGAGTAGGTGTCCGATCGGCCGTCGATGTCCCTCTCGGCCGCGCACTGTTCCGGGCTCATGTAGGACGGGGTGCCCAGCGTTATGCCGCTGGCCGTGACCACGTCGTCACCGTCGGCGAGGACGTTGAGCCGGGCGATGCCGAAGTCGGTCACCATGGCGTGCGAGCCCAGCAGCATGATGTTTTCCGGCTTGACGTCCCGGTGCACCACGTTGCGTTCGTGGGCAAAATCGAGGGCTCCTGCGACGTCGCGTACGATATCCACGATGTCGCTCGCCGCCATGGCGCCCTCCCGGTTCAGCCGGTCGCGCAGGTTCTCGCCGTCGAGGTACGGCATCACGTAGTACAGATGGTTGCCAGCCTCGCCGGCGGAGAATACCGGTACGATGTGTGGGTGGGTAAAGTTGGAAACGACGTCCACTTCCCGGAGGAATCGCTCACGCTCGGCCAGGGACCCCAGTCCCTCGGTCAGCACCTTGATGGCCACGCGCCGGTCAGGGTGGCGCTCCTGGGCCAGGTACACCACGGCCGCGCCACCACGAGCAATCACCTTCTCGAGGGTGTAGCGGCTGGGGAGGCCGGATTGGAGGTCGGGGAAGTCGGGCGTCATTTGGCTGGTGGCTGGTGGCTGGCAGCTAGGGGCCCGGGGCTAGGAGCCAGGACCTGGGAGCTGAGAGCCAAATCAATCATGAGTGGAAAGTTACAGGCAATCGGCGATTGAGCAAAAAGCAACGAGCCGCGCGCCCCAGAACCAAGAGGTCACGTCCCCTAGCCAACCGCTGACAGCCGTGTCTCCCTCCGCACTTCTCACCGAGGTACCCGGTGGGAGCTGGGCTACGGATCCCTGCCGATCAACCGCCTCCACCCTCCCAGCCAGAAGGGGGGCGGCAACGAAGGCGAGTGACGCAGCCGTGGTAGAGCTACCGGTGCTGGGTACCACGGCTCGATCTCTTCGGTATTCGACTCCATCTCGCATTCCAGTAATTCTTCCAGAATCTGTTCGATCGTTTTGACCGGGAGTGTCTGGATCACATCCCGGTAAAAGGCGGTGACGGCCTCGGTGTCGGTGCGGTCGACGCCGCCGTAGCGAGCGGCGAGTTCGGCGAAGAATTGATACGCGGTCGCCATGGTCCTCCTCCTAGCGGAGGTCGTCGAGGGCCCGGCTGGCTTCGAGCGCGCCCTGGTCGGTGTAGTAGCAGTAGCGGCCGTCGCTGGGCTTCACCAGGCGCCGAATGCTTCGCGGCAATCGCTGGTCGGGGGAGAGCACGGCCATGCCCCGGCTCTGGTACCAGTCCAGTAGTTGAGACCCGCCCTCTTCGTCGGCGTACAGAGCCACCCGTCCCCGGCGTCGTCTATTAAAGGAATGAGTGACTGCCACGTCGAGGCCGATGGTGCCGAGCCGCTTGGGCACTGTCTCCGGTGTCATGGGGTGTTCCGGAACGTCGGTCAGCGCCGCCACGGGGGCGGCCGAGAGATACCAGAGATAGGCGCTCCGATTGACGCTCTTGGCGCGCAGTCGGAACCGGGCCAACAGTTGAACCATGACGCAGGGTACCAATGGGCCGTCGGGGTCGTCGCTGACGATGCCCACGGTGAATCCGGCAGGCCGCTGCCGGAGGACTCTTCCGGCGAGGGTCGTGAAGGGAAAGTGCACCAGCCAGTTCCATCCGCGATCGGCGCGGCCGGGCATATCGTCGATGACCGGCTGCACATGCGATTGCCACCAGATGGCGTGCTCCGGTCGCATGTGCGAAACGCGCAGGTCAACGGAGCGGCCACTCCGGCTTGGTGCCCGGCGGACGAATTTCACGCCGACCCAGCGTCGCAGGCGTCCTTGATTGTCTTGCATCGGTCGTTCTCGCGGTTGGCGTCGTGTCGGAACCGAGGCCACTCTCAGAATCCCAATCCGAGACTAACTCCGTACCCAGGTGACAGATCCGCTGACGAGATCGAGGTTCACCTCCGGCGTGAGCGTGAACCGGCGCCCCAGTTCGAGCTCCCACCCCGCCCCGAAGCGGACGAGAAACTGGGTTTCTGCCTCGCTTTCACCGCCGTTCTCGGGGTTCGACTTCGATCCCTCTAGTCCCACGCCGGCCTTGAAGCCTAGGCCGGCCAGCAGACGAAAGTACGCCGGAACGACCAGGACCCAATCGCGGCTCACATCGTTGGTCGAAAGTTAGGGCCTCGATCTCCAAGCTCCACCGGTCCGAAAGACGGGCGTTTGTATTCGATGCCGATGCCAGGGCCCGTGGCGGACTCGTCGGTCTCGGTCACGGCACCGAGAAAGAGTTCCACGGAGTTGCGAAACTCCTCCTCCTCTTCGGCTGTATCCTGCGCAGCGAGCTGCGACTGGAACCCGGTGGGGAGGAGGAGTGAGAGGACGTAATGCGAAATCCGGATGTACATGGGCCTACCAGAGAAGCCTACAGGCAAAAAGGACAGACCATACGAGATTTTGTCGCTCGCGCCGGCATGGTCTCCACGTAACGAAAGAGGAGAGTCGTAGTACCCGCCGGCAGTCGTAGACAGAGGATCAGCCGATAAAGTAGCCTATTATGGTCAGAATCAGCCAGCCTCTCCTGGTTGTCCTTGCCATTCCCAGTGTCGCATGAAGATTCCCTTTGTCGTCCTTCTCACAAGGAAAGGGCTGTGTGCCGCTGCGTCTGTTGGAAGTGACCGTCCCCAGTGACGAGTTCGACCGCGTCCCCGACATCCTCGCCGACATCAAGGTCGAGCATGTTACGATGCTGGAGTCGGCCTCCGGGCCAGGCCTGGTTCGCGTCCTCCTCGACGCCCAGCACGCCGAAGCCGCATCCGACATCCTCGTCAAGCTGTTCGGATCGCGAGACGGGTTCCGCCTTACCCTGCTACCGGTCGAAGCCACCATCCCCGCAATAGAGGAGCCGCCCAAACCCGACCCGGTCGAGGAACCGGGACCCGAGCCCGCCAAGAAATCGCCGCAACGGATCAGCCGCGAAGAGCTGTACGAGGACATCGCCCAGGCCAGCAAGGTGAACGGCGTCTACGCCACCATGGTGGCGCTGTCCACGGTCGTGGCAGCCGTGGGACTCATCCGGGGCGACGTCGCCATCATCATCGGCGCCATGGTCATCGCCCCGTTGCTGGGTCCTAACATCGGCTTGGCCTTGGCCAACACGTTGGGAGATCCCGATCTGGCCAAGCGATCCATTCGGGCGATCGCCATCGGCGTCGGCATCGCAGCTGTCATGTCGGTGTTATTGGGTGTCGTCTTCCCGGTCGATCCCACTGCGCCACAACTCGCTGCCAGAACCAACGCCGACGTGGGTGATATCGCTCTGGCGCTGGCCTCCGGCGCCGCGGGGGCGTTGGCCTTTACCAGCGGCGTTCCGTCGGTGGTCGTCGGGGTGATGGTGGCGGTGGCGCTGCTTCCTCCCCTGGTCACCGCCGGCCTCATGGCAGGGAGCGCCCAGTGGGGCGCCATGTCCGGCGCCCTCGTGCTGCTGTTGACCAACGTCACCTGCGTCAACCTCGCTGCGGTGGTGACATTCCTTATACAGAGGGTGCGACCCCGCACGTGGTGGGAGGCCGACAGGGCCAAGAAGGCCACGCGCCGGGCCGCGGTGGCCTGGATCGCCATGCTCCTGGTGCTGGTGGGGCTGATGCTGTCTGGGGTGATCGAGCCGGTCTAACTGTTTGGTCTGATTCAGGACATCTTCACTTTCTTCCACCACTCGGCCTGGGTATACGTGCTTGCTAATCTCCATGTCGCATGAAGATTCCCTCAAACGTCTCTTCTATTAGGAACCCCGGGACCCGAGGATCGATTTTCATGCGTACGGATCTCCTGCGACTCGCGGCCGACCTCGCCCAGAGGGGCGAGGCGTTGCACGTCGCCGAGTTTGCGGGCGCCACCTATCATTGTTGCTGTGCTGGTTGCCGTGCGCGGTTCCTGGCCGAACCGGAACAGTTCACCACTGCTCCCGATACGGGTGCCCCGCATGGAGAATGAGATCCGGGCTACCCAGGAGGCCATGGAACGATTCGGCTACATCGCCGAGCCGCCGATTGCCACCGCCGTCCATCTGTCTCGGTCGATGCACAAGCCGCTGCTGGTCGAGGGAGACGCCGGGGTAGGGAAAACCGAGATCGCCAAGGTGCTGGCGAAGGTGCTGGACGCCGACCTCATCAG
>CAXMUQ010000094.1:0-24457 GCA_964196605.1 uncultured Acidimicrobiia bacterium | reverse complement strand
CGCTCGGGCATCGACGGAAACGAGCAGGTCGTTGTTGGCGGTCAGGTTCGCCTACAGCCCGGCATGCCGGTGACAGCTATTCCCGTCGATCGTCCACCGCAGAGAGGTGGGGAGGAGACCGCACCCGGTGGGGAGCCCGGTGATAGCGCCGAGGCCGTGACCCCGGACAGTGGTCTCTAGCACGATCCGGCCGAAGATGACGCCCAGCACCGGGGCTGGGATTTTTCTGGCGCTGGCGGTACTCCTGGGGCAGCCGCTTGAGGCGGCCTCTGTTCAGGCACAGGCCGACGGACGCTGGCGCCTTATTCTCTCTCCCGGTCCGGCCACCGAGATCAACGGTGACCTCCGTCTGACCCAGTCGGACGGCAAGATTTTCGGTACACTACTGCTCGATACCAGCGATTCCGCCCCCAATGACGTTACCGGCACAGTTCCGGATGAAGACGGACGGTTTGAGTTCGAGGTAGAGTCATCCGCGCGACGCTTCGTCGGTCGCCTACTCGGCGATCAGATGTTCGGCACCGTGTTTCGCGGCGATGTGTCCGACGGCGTTGGCTGGCTGGCCGAGCGTGTTGATCCCGCTGCCGAGTTGTACATACCCCTCCCGAAATTTCGCATGCGTCAATTGGTGCTGGCCGGTGAACGATCGATGGTCACTGTTGCCGGTGGCTGGTTTGCCGCACTGGACGAGGCCGGCATCGACGCGGACGCGGCATTGGAGACGTATGCCGTGCGAGCCGCCAGGAGCGGCGTACCGACGGCCAACGAGCCTATGTTGCGGACCTACAGTTACCTGCAGTCTATGGCGCTGTGGTGGCGCGACTCCATGCTCACCGCCGCGCAAACCAGCCTGGAAGCGGTCCGAGAGGGGATCGGGGACGACACAACCCGAGTCCAGTTCGATTTTCTGTTCCGTCCCAACGGGCGCTGGCAACTCGACATACATCAGGTTGCCGCGCACCGGGTGCAGCAAAAATTCCCCCATGTTACCTGGGACGCGTTGAGCCCCGCACTCGAACTTTCCGGCGTGCAGCGCGGTCCGCTCCCGCCGCACGTGGCGGTCATCCAGTTGTTGGCCTACCAAATGTTCGTCCTCTCGCGCACTGATTCCATGACATTCGCCTCACGGTTGGCAGAAATGCGTGCCGTAGAACCGGAGGCCGCAGGAGTGTTCGAACGAATGCTGTCCGGATACGCCGAGGCGATCGAGTGGTATCCACGGGCCATGCGGTTCCTGCTGGAGACGCCATGGTTCGATGGTCGTTCACCCGCGGACATCCTGTTGGCTGGTTGGCCTGACCATGCGATCGACCCGGCGGTGCCGGAGATCAGGACCAGACTTTACGGCCTGCCTGACGGCGCACCTCTGATTGTCCCGGCTGACTCGTTCCTGGGGATGCTGGTGGAGCCTTTGAACTGGACCGCGGGCCGCTGGTTGGAGGTGGAGGGAGCCGGCTCACTTCTGGCCGTGTTGGGCCGATTGCCGCCGGAAATCGAGAACACCGTGCTCGAATCCGAACAGGGTCGCTTTGAAGTGACGAGCGTGGGGCAACTTCGTCACGACAGGCCCTCCGGGTTCCTCGAGCCGGAGAACGCTATTGTCATCGCTCCGGGCTATCATCCAGTACTGGCTCTGGAAACCGCTATCCACGAGTGGGTCCATATTCTCCAGCAACGCTCCAGGCCGGTGGATACATACGCCAGGTCAACTGGGGACGCCGTCTGGTGGTATTCACCGGACCCGTTCGTGGCCGAAGGGTTGGCTGAATGGTACACAGAGCTGGTGCTGCGCCCGATCGTGGAGCGCTTTCCGCTATTCGGGTTGGGTGAGGCGGAAAAACGAGCAGCCATGGCGGCAGCACGCCCCGATGACCCGCACCTGCTGGGGTACCAACTGTTCAGCTTGCTGTACGGTGCCAACGGCAACGCCGGCGAACTCATCGGTGCCGCGAGTTTGTCGGGGCACGATGTCAACGCACTGTTAGACGGCTATTCTGGTTCTTTCCCTGGTCTGAATAACAGCAAAGTGCGCGACAGGTTGCTTTCAGTAGGCACTGTGCCGCGCATCGTTCCTGAGGTGACCTTTCAAATCGATGGACTGTCACCGCTGCATCTCGAGCGTCGTCTGATCCCACCAACTGAGGATGCGCCGTAGACCGGCAAAGGAAACTCCATGGCTCAGCGATCCCTGTTGCAGAGAGGACTGACGGCTGTCCTGGTATTCGCCCCCGCGTTGCTACCCGCCCAGCAGACGACAGCCGAGCGGACCGGCTTCCAGGTAACGTCGAGCTACACCGACGTGCTGGATTTCTTGCGAGCGCTGCAGCACGAGACCACCGACATCCGGGTAGGCACGCTGGCACGGAGCACCGAGGGCCGTGACATCCCCTGGGTACTCGCCGCCCGGCCGATGGTCGACGGGCCGATCGCGGCCCATGCTAGCGGGAAGCCGGTGGTGTACCTGCAGGGCAACATCCACGCAGGCGAAGTCGAGGGCAAAGAGGCCGCCCAGATGTTGTTGCGGGATATGACTGTGGGACCGCTGCGGTCGCTGCTGGACAGCGTGATCTTGTTGGTGGTACCCATCTACAACGTTGACGGCAACGAACGGTTTGGCCCGGGTGAGGAGCACCGGCCCGGCCAGAACGGCCCTGCTCGAGTCGGCGTCCGCTCCAACGGGCAGGGCATCGATCTCAATCGCGACTACGTCAAGATGGAAGCGCCAGAGACCCGGGGCGCTGCCCGGCTCATCAACCGATGGGACCCGGACCTGTTCATCGACATGCACACCACCAATGGGAGTTATCACGGATATCAGTTGACGTATGCCCAGGGGCTCAACCCCAACGACAATGCGGCCAACGCTTACGTGCGCGACGAGTTCCTCCCACTGGTCCGCCAGCGCGTGCGCGATCGCCACGCGCAGGAGATCTTCTGGTACGGCAATTTCCGGAACCAGAACCCGGATTCGCTCGACCAGGGATGGTACACCTACGACGCACGACCGCGATTCGGCACCAACTGGTTCGGCATGCGGGGCCGGATGGCCATTCTCAGCGAAGGGTACAGCAACGCCCCGTTCGACGTCCGGGTATCCGCCAGCTACAACTTCGTTCGCGAGATCCTCGGGTTGGCGGCCGAAGCACAGGAACGGATTCTGGCTATTCGAGGCCAGGTTGATTCTGCACGCCCACAGTTCGTGGCGGTGCGGTCGAAGCTGGCGCCGCCGGTCACCATGGACGTCATCGCCGAGCTTACCGAGCCCGCCGCCGACGGCGCCGGTCCGTTTGCCAGGCGCAAGCGAACGGGTCAGTATCGCACCGTCGCCATGCCGGTGTACTATCAGTTCGACCCGGCACTGGTTGAATCGATCCCGGCGGCGTATCTGTTCCCGCCGGGGTTGCGCCACGTGGCCCAACTCCTGGTACGACACGGCGTCAGGGTGCAGCAGATCGGGCAACAGTGGAGCGGTTCGGTCGAAGTCTTCGTTATCGATAGCGTGACGGCCGCCACGCGACCGTTCCAGGGACACCGGCCCGTCTCAGTGACGGGCCGGTGGAGTGATGATCAACGCGCCGCCACGCCGGGCTGGTTCTACGTGGAAACCGATCAGCGACTGGGGCTACTGGCGGCCTATATGCTGGACCCTCTTTCGGCCGACGGAGTGGTAACGTGGAACTTCCTCGACCGCGATCTGCGGCGTGGTCGTGACTATCCCATAGTACGAGTGGGTCAACCGATCCGCATCGCGATGTTGACGCTCGAAACCACCGACTAATATCTCGGGAGCACGTGCACATGGTTGAACCAGGCAAACCAGCCCCGCCGTTCACACTCGAGAGCGGAGACGGTGACTCGGTGACGCTTTCCGATCTGCACGGCCGGCAGGTGGTGCTCTATTTCTATCCGAGAGACGACACCCCCGGCTGCACTACCCAGGCCTGCGACCTGCGGGATTCGTGGCAGGCCATTCAGGAGGCAGGCGCCGTGGTACTGGGGGTGTCGCCTGACGGGCCTGCCTCTCACGTTCGATTCGCCCAAAAATTCCAATTGCCGTTTCCATTGCTGGCCGACGAGGATCACGCGGTGGCCGAGGCCTACGGTGCCTGGGGAGAGAGATCCATGTATGGCAAGACCTACATGGGCATCATCCGATCAACGGTGATCATCGACGGCGAGGGGATCGTGTCGCACGTGTTCCCTCGAGTGAAACCCAAGGGGCACGCCGACAAGGTCCTGGCGGCCCTGAATGGTTAGGACGGAACCTTCTGGTACTCCTGATGGTTGCTTCGAGCGTCAAGAGCACATAGCCTTGTGGGTTATTCCCAAGAACCCGGTCGAGTTTTCCCCATCTGGAGGTCGTCATACGTAACCTCATCTTTTCCGCGGCCTTAGGTGTGGCGGCGTGTACACCGTCCGGGACGCCGGAAACTGCCGACGCCGTATTCGTCGATCCGGAGCCCACAGAAACGCATTTCGGCCGGATACAGCAGCTGACGTTCGGCGGCAACAACGCCGAGTCGTATTTTTCGCAGTCCGGTGAGCAACTGATCTTCCAACGCCAGGAACAGCTGGGCGCCGGCTGCGACCAGCAGTACATCATCAACATCGACGGCAGCGAGATGCGGCGGGTCTCCAATGGCCTCGGCCGGACCACCTGCGGCTACTTCATCGAAAATGACGAGCGGATCGTTTACAGCTCTACCTTTCAACATGACCAGGCGTGTCCCGCCAGACCGGATTTCTCCGAGGGATATGTTTGGCCCATTGGCAACTTCGAGATCTATTCGTCAAAGCCCGACGGCACCGACTTGGTCCAGTTGACCACCAATGGGACTTACAACGCGGAGTCGACGCTCTCCCCGGACGGAAGCCGCATCATCTTTACCAGCACAATGGATGGGGACCTCGATCTATACACCATGAAGGTCGACGGTTCCGACCTGCGGCGTATCACAGACCGCCTTGGGTATGACGGAGGGGCCTTCTTTTCTCCGGACGGCAGCAAGATCGTCTGGCGGGCCATGTACCCCGAGACGGCACAGGATTCGGCTGACTACGTTGGCCTGCTGGAGGAGCGAATGGTGCGGCCCTCGAACCTGGAGCTGTGGCTGGCCAACGCCGATGGTAGTAACGCCAAGCAGATCACCAACTTGGGTAGCGCCAACTTCGCGCCGTTCTTCCACCCCGGAGGCGACAAGATCATTTTCTCTTCCAACCACGTGGATGGTGGCCGGACCTTCGATCTGTTCATGATCAATATCGACGGCACCGGGTTGGAGCAGATCACCGACGGGGTAGAGTTCGACGCGTTCCCCATGTTCAGTCCCGATGGGTCGAAACTGGTCTGGGCCTCGAACCGTAACGGACGGGAAGAAGGGGAAACCAACATTTTCATCGCCGAATGGGTGGACTAGCCTCCGGCGGCATCAACGGTGTAACGAATGAGTAAGGACAAAAAACAAACTCCGGCGTCTACCCGATCCTTCCTGGCCTGGATGTGGGACTGGGCCAAGTCGATCGCCGTGGCACTCATTGTCTGGTTCGTGCTGCGCACGTTCCTGGTCGAAGCGTTCCGGATTCCGTCCGGGAGCATGGAGCAGACGTTGCTCATCGGCGATTTTCTTTTCGTCAACAAGGCTCTCTACGGGGCTGAGGTACCGCTGATCCACAAACGCCTGCCGGCGTTTCGCGAACCCCGCCAAAGCGAGATCATCGTCTTCGATTCAGTGGAAGAAGACATCAAAGTGGTCAAGCGCCTCATCGGCATGCCGGGCGACACACTCGCCATGGAGGCGGGTCGGCTGATCCGCAACGGCGTCAGGGTGCCGGAGCCGTACGTCATCCACGCCGACCCAATGCCATCGGCCGATCCGGTATCGCGTCAACGCATGCGGCAGTGGCAAATGCCCTACCTGGTCGATCGCGATCCGGATACCTACCGTCCAGACATTCAGGACTGGGGACCTATCCAGGTTCCGCCGGATTCCTATTTTGTCATGGGAGACAGCCGGGACAATTCACATGACAGCCGGATGTGGGGGTTTCTGCCACGGATCAACGTGAGGGGAACGCCCATGGTGGTGTATTTCAGCTACGACCAGACCAGCTGGCGGCCATTGCCGTTCTTTACCGAAGTACGCTGGGGGCGGCTGTTCTCGACTCCGAATTGACCAGCAGCCTTCGCCTATCACATGCCCCGGCCGCCGCTTAGGTGCCCGGGGTTTTGCGTTCCTGGGGGACGACCAGGCGTTCGGCTCTGAGTGCCAGCACCAGGGCGATGAGCGCCATGAGCGAGGCAATCATGAACGGCGCGCGGACACCACCGAGGCCACTCACGAGTCCGAATGTCACGGGTCCCAGGATGCGGGCCGTCGATGCGGTGCTCTGTAGCAGCCCCAGTGCCCGTCCCTGATCCCTCGGGTCCGTTACCCGAGAGACAAACCCGGTCACGGTCGGCGTCACCAGACCGGTGCCTACGGCCACGAAGAACAGGCTGGTCAGCAACGCCGGAATCAACCACGTGGGAGATTCGCCTACAGTCAAGGGGAGTGATCCCAAACCGATGGCCAGTGACAGACTGCCGAGCACCATTAGTCGGATTTCACCCAGCCGGGGCACCAGCCATCCTACCACACCGCCCTGGACCACCGCCGTGATCAGGCCGATGTATACGAACAGATAGGCGATCTCCTCGCGCCCGTACCCCAGCCCCCGCTCGGCGAACAGCGTGAAGAAGGCGTACATCACCGTAAACGCGAGTGTCTCGAACAGGATCACCCCGAACGGCATCGTCAGTCGGCGCCAGTCGAGAGCCCTGGTCTGTTCGGTAACGGCTCGGTTGATCCGGGTTTCCGGGAACAGCGCCAGAGCGAGAAGCCAGTTGGCGCCCGTGAGGGCCGCGGCCATATAGCCGGGGGCGGCATCTCCCAGTCGGCTGGTGATGCCGGCCAACGCCGGGCCCACGATGAAGGCCAAGCCGAAGCTGGCCCCGATGAGTCCCATGACCTGGGAGCGGCGCTGAGGCGGAGACCCGTCGGCCAGGGACGCCTGTGCCACGTTTACCGTGGCCCCAGTGGCGCCGGCGATGACCCGTGACAGCAGCAGTATCATGAAGGTGTTGGCCCAGGCGAACAACAGGTATGAGAAGGCGCTCCCGAGGAGCCCGATGAGAATGACGGGACGACGCCCAATCCGGTCGCTCATCCGGCCCCACCATGGCGCCAGCAGAAGTTGCACCAGCGAGTAGCTGGCTACCAGTACCCCGATGGCGAAATCACTTCCCCCGTACTTTGAGCCGTAGCTCGGGAGCAGAGGGAGTACGATGGCAAATCCCACCAGATCGATGAACACGGTTCCGATGACCAGTGCTTTGACCGACCGGGACATACTGGTTGAAACGATAGGCATGTGTAATGTCTGTCGCGGCGAAGGAGGAGTCGTGAGTTAGGAAGGGAAACGCGGTGAATCAGGAATCCGGAAGGCTCGAATCATCTGCCAGGCGGAGTATGTACATGGCACTCCTCTCGCACGAAGTGCAGTGCAGGGTAATCTGGCCCCCGCCACCCCTGGGACTCCGCTTAGGGGTTCGGGCGATGGTGGCTGCCCCGCAGGATGGGCATACCAAGTCTCCCCGGTCTCGATCAGCAGAGATCAATGCCAAGGCTTCCGGCGCCCGGTACTCTTTGATTCCCTTGCGACCCATGTGGGCCTCTCCGGCGATGGTCAACGGTGGACATTCCACCAGACCTCGCCATTTTTGCAATCTACCGGTCCGAGTGGACCTGGGCTAGGCAGGGAGTTCCGGTACATAAGAGCTTCGTCGTGCCGATTTTGAGGAGTACCACTAATGAAATGCTCTCCCACCATCATCCTAGCCCTGACGCTGACTCTCTCGGGCATGGCCCCAGTAGCGGCCCAGGAGATCCACGAGGTCGAGATTACCGGGGACCGAGCCGAAGGCCGATTTCGCTTCGATCCCGCTCGAATCACAGTGGCCCCGGGCGATGTGGTCCGGTTCGTGGTGCGGTCCGGCCAGCCTCATAGCGTGGTCTTCGACAGTACCGGCATGGCATCCTCCGACAAATCTGCACTGAATGCAGCCATTCCCGAGCGGATGAGCATGTTGAGCGGCCCGATCCTGACCGGGGAGGGGCAGATACTCGAAATCAGAGTTCCTCGGCTGTCGCCCGGGAGCTATCGGTTTTACTGCCTGCCACACCGGGCATATCGTGCCGAAGGGCTCATGATCATCGAATAATGGTGTTATTTTCGGTATATTTTCGGAGTCTATTGCAACTACTACTACCATATCCCATGGCGAGTTTGCTAGTTCTCGCTAAGACGGCTTGACTGGCAAGGGGGCTAATTGGTACGTTGCCGCCCATTGACGGCTTTCTAGGAGGGAACCGTGGTTTCTGAACTCGGTGGCGCCCAGATGTCGACTCTGTTGGAGAGTCTTCCCGGCATCGCCAACGTACTGCGGAGTCCGGTAGCTGACGCTCTGGTCGGATTGATCCGGGCGGGCGCCGGTATAGGCGATTTCTCGGTCGAAGACGCCGAGGAAATGGTCCGCTATGCCACCCGACGGGGCCTGCTCGATCCCGACGAGGGTGAGCGGGTGCTGGACGACATCCACCAGGACCAGAAGGCAAAAAACAGCCGCGTCACCAAGAAGACCAAGGCTGCCAAGAAACCCCGTTCAACCAAGGCGGCTCCCACCCGCAAGAAGTAGCGGTCCCAGCGGCGGGCTAGTCCGTCTTGAACTGCTCCACCAGTTGGGCCAGCCGGTTAGCTCCTTGCAAGAGATCCCCCGCCGCAGCCGCCATCTCTTCCGTCGACGCAGTTTGCTGCTCCGCCGCCGCCGATACCTCTTCACTTGCTGATGCGTGTTCGCCGGCCGCTGTGGCGACCTCACTGGTGCCTTTGGTCATCTCATCTACCACGGTACCGTTTTCCTTTGCGGAGGTAGTCACCCGCCGCGCGGAGTCGCGGATTTCCTGCACGGACTTGGCGATATCGTCCAGCGCCCCGGCGGCCGCCTCTGCCACCGTCTCGACGCCGCGGACTTTGTCGCTGCCAACTTGCATGGTATCGGCGACTTCCTTGACCTGCCGCCGGATGTGAGTGACGGTCTTGGTGACTTCCTCAGCAGCTTCGGCGCTGGAGTCTGCCAGACTTCGAACTTCATCAGCCACAACGGCGAACCCACGTCCGTGCTCGCCGGCGCGTGCGGCTTCGATCGCCGCGTTCAATGCCAACAGGTTGGTTTGGGAGCTGATCTGCTTGATCAAATCCACGAACTCGGTGATGGATTCGGACAGCCGGTTGAGTTCGTTGACCTGTTGGGCTGTTCCCTGAACGAACTCGCGCACATCCAGCAGCGCCTGGCTGGCAGCCGACACATCGGTGTGATGCTGCCCGGCGAGTTTCTGAACCGTGCCGCCGAGCGTGTCGAGCTGGATGGCCTCCTGGAGGTTCTCGTTGGATGACTGCCTGATTTGGTCGAGCATTTGATCGGCGGCTTGCATTCCCTCGACCTGCTGCTCGGCACTGGTCGATACCCTGACCATGGCCGTGGAGATTTCACTGCTGGACGCGGCCAGCTCTTCGCTCATGGCCGAAAAATCTCCTGCGCTGGATGAGATGTTGCCCGACTCGGTCCTGACCGCGACCACCAACGACCGAAGTCTTTCACTCATCGTGCTCATGGACTCGGCCAGTGGTTCAATTTCCCGCGGCAGGGCACCGACCTCCATGTGTCGCAAGTCTCCCCCCCCGAATCGTTCAGCCACTGTGGACAGACGACTTAGGTCGCCCGACACCCGCCGTACGGTGATTGCCGTGAGCAATACGCCAAGGCCGGCCACTAGGAGAAACCCGATCCCCATGAACAGCTGCCGTTGGCGGGTAGACTCCTGCAACTCCGTTGCCCTGGTGGTTGCCGACCGGCTGCGGACACCGGCCAGTGTTTGGAGTTCCATCAAGAGGGTGTCAGCCGGCATCCTGGCGCTCGCCGCCAGTTCCAGGGCGGCGGCCTGCCGGCGGAGATCAACCAAGGCGTGGGCCAAGGAATACAACACTTCGATGCTGGCTTGCCGTTCGGCGATGTTGTTGATTGCCAACCGGTCTTCCGTGGGAATCCCCCTTAATTGGCGGTACTGACTCTGGTAATAGTACGCCGAGTCACCGCTGGTCAGGAATTCGACACGCGCGTCATTGCTCGGTGATAGGAGATACTGCTCCGCCGCACGGATCTCTTTCATGACTGACCGAACGAGTCCGTTGCTGGCGATCTGGCTTTCGCTGAGGAGCCGTAGCTCGGCGTTGACCGAGCCGCTCATGCGAATGTTTTCCCGCACTGCCAGGAGCGTAATGAAGCCCCCCAGAATGATCAGCGTGGCCATGCCGCCGCCGATCCGTACGCGGAGGCTGTTGAAGGAGTTCACTCGCTTGTTCCCGCCAGTCGCACTACTCCATCTTGCACCACACCGACATAGACATTGGGCGTAGTCACGTCTCCGTTGGCGTCGAATCCGATGGTGCCGATGACACCTTCGAACGCCGGTCGGCCGTCCCCCACGGTGGCGATGGCATCCCGAACCAAGGCACGGTCGGATCCGACCTCGGCCACGGCTTGGCTAATGAGATAGACGGCGTCGTAGGCACCCGCAGCTGACAGATTGGGTGGGGCGCTTCCAGGATAGGCGCTGGACCAGGAATCGACGAACTGGTCATTCCTGGGCGTATCGATCAGCGACATATAGGCAGCTGTGACGTATGTGCCATCGGCCAGCGCCCCCTGCCGCTCAATCCGCTCGATACCGTCGCCTCCCATCAATGGTATGGTGATTCCCCGGTTACGTACTTCCGCCAGGATGTACTCGGCTGCGTCGAGATATCCCGCCAGGACAATGAACTCAGCCCTGCCGTCCTGGGCTATCCGGTCGATGTACGGGCCCACATTCGGAGGAGATCCCATGTAGGGGTCCGCGGTTAGAACCTGTCCTTCAACAGCGGTGAATTCAGTAATGAATGCCTGTCTCATCCCACGACCGTAAGCATCGTTGTTGTAGAGCACAGCGCCACGCTGATAGCCGAGTCCGTCACGGGCCCACCGTGCCAGAGCACCTCCGTGGGCCAAGTCGCTGGGACACATCCGGAAGGTGAAAGGTCCGGCGTTGCTTATGGCTGAAGCAGAAGCGGTTGGAGAGATCTGCACAACCGGATTGGCTCCGCCGTTGTAGACCGGAGCCGTGGCCAGAGTCAGCCCGGAAAATCCGTTGCCGATGACGGCAACGATGGCCTTGTCGTTGTAGAACTCCGTGGCCACCATCACCGCGGAATCTGGATTCTCGTGATCGTCACGCTCGACCAGTTCGAGCAGCCGACCGTTGACGCCGCCACTCGAGTTGATCTCTTCGACCGCCAACCGGGCGCCATCGAGCATGGGAGCTATGTTGACGTCCTGGAAGTTGGCCGAGACGCCTATCCTGATGGGTCCACTTTGCTGAGAGCAGGTCCCGGCAATAAGCAACCCGCCGCACAAAGCAGGAAGCAGTGCGCGACGTGTGGAACGGCGCCGGCCAAGCGGGACATGGACCACTCTTGCTCCTCGCTGAAGGTCACTCAATGAACACGCGGTCGCCCTGATAGACCGGAGCAGAGATGACCCGATTGTGACTGAGGGAGTCTTTGCACTGGGGGCCGATCTAGGTTAGTAACCCGTCCAGGGGATGGCAATCCCCGTCCGTCAGGGATCCGGGGTGTCGTCTCGACGATCCCAGCCGTCCAAAATAGGACCGTCGATCAGTGACACCGAAGCCGTGGTGGAGTCGCTGAACTCGCGCCACGTCAACCGCAACATTTGACGGTGACGGACCCACTGAAGCATCGACTGGGACCCTTGCCTGACAACTTCCGTCTCGCCGTAGGCCGACACCAACGAGGATCTCCACGCCTGGAACTGGAGGTGCGACACCGGTCCCGACACGGTCAGCACTGCGACCAGGCTATCCAAGGCGGACAGCCACAGGGTTACCGGATCGGCAGTGATGGGATCGGGAAAGGTGGAACGACAGTCCAAGACTCTTGGATCGACTGTGGATCGCTCACATGCGATAGCTGTGCCGAAGAGGTCATCGACCCGCTCGGCGGCGGTCTCGAGTGGAGTCCCGACTCGAAAGCCGAAGAAACGCAGGCTTGGTAGACGAGTCCAGCCAGGCGCCTGCGCGGCCACAGATGGTGCCGCAACCATGAGGACAATTGCGCACAGCAACACGAGTAGACTGGCCTGCCCCGCCCGTTGACCGGTTATGAGAGTACCAGCCCGCAGGTTCGCAACTCGTGGTCCAACAACCAGCGTTTGCGCTTCAGGCCGCCGCCGTATCCCACCAGGTCTCCGTACTTGCCAACCACCCGATGACATGGGACGCAGATGCTGAGTGGGTTGGTTGAGACTATCTGGCCGGTCCGGCGTGGGTGTTGTCCGGCGCGCTGGGCGATGTCCTCATAACTGCGCGTTTCGCCGAGTGGGATTTCGCACAGGAGGCGCCACACGGTTTCACTTGCTGGATCCGTGCGGAAGAATTCGGCCAAGTGTGCCGGGTAGGGGAACGAGCGGGGACGCCCTCTGAAATATGCCTCGAGCCAGCGTTGCAGTTGGGGGCAGGGTCCTACCTCGATGTTGATCCCCGGGCGTCCCTGGCGCAGTCGTTCGGCCCAGTTGCTTCCTCGAGAGCTGGCGGCGTACTCCACCACAAGTGGGCCACGGGCGCATTCCACCAGCGTCAAGGCCCCTACGGGCGAAACAAAACTGTTCCAAGTCACCAACATGGTTGATCCAAGCCGCCTCCCTCACGAATAGTAGACCTGACTCACTCCAGCCGAAAGGTGGTCCCCACTTACTCCGTTGGTGCCAACTACGTAAATTGCCAGCATGACCACGCCGCAGACCCTGACCATCAGGACATTCGTGGACCGGGCCGACGGCCTCTCCCATTTCATGCGCTGTGCCGGCGAGGCACCGCGGCTCCTGGCGTTTGACGACACCGTCGGCTGCCCGGTTGAGAACGCCCTCCCCGCCCTGGAGTGGACCGCGGCCGTCGGGATCATCCTCGATGACGACCTCCTCCACGCCAGCCGTCTGACCTCCGAAACCGCCGCCGCCGTGGTTGAACGCCGTGACGGAGAGCGGCGTAGCTACGTGTATCTCGGGCCTCGGATGGACGCTCCGCCCATGGACCACGCGGAAGGAGCTCTCCTGTTCGATGAACCCGGTGTCAAGGCTGTAGAGTTCCGCCAGCGGGCCCACGCAGTCGCCCATTTTCTCAGGGCCACGGCCGGGTCGGGCGCCTTGGTGTCGCTCCTGAGCCAGCGAGCGCCCGAGGTGCGTCATGTTCGGCGGTGGCTGGGAGCAATCCTTCAGGAGCTCGAAATTCCCAGGCCGCTCTTTGTAGGGTGGTTCGCCGCCTCGGCAGCCGGTTGTGTGTTTTGCCCCACCGACGGCGAGGAATCGTACCGATACATAGAAGTGGGTCTCGAGTCGTGAGGCTGCTGGTCGCCGCAGTGGGACTGCTGGTCGCCGCGGCACCGCTCCACGGTCAAATGGTGGTGACCAACGACACGCTCGGCGCCGAGCGGCGTGACATCCGGGACGTTCTGGTAGTGCTGCGGGACTCACTTCATACTGTCCAGGCCGCCGCCGCTCAGTTCTCGCGCGGAAACGCAACAGCGTCCCCCGAGTTGCTCTATTCCCGAGGGAAGACGATCAAGAACGCCTGCATCAGGTCGCTTCGGAACGTCGAGCCGGCCCGTAAGGTCGTAAAGGCTGATGATTGGGGCACCGAATTCCAAACCAAGTGGCAGCACCAACTGCTTCAGGCCATGGACTCAATCGAGCAATCGCTCAATGCCTGCGAAGCGACTTGGGGTCAGCTTGCCACCCCCGAGAACGCAGAGCAAATCCGGACCGTGGGTCCCCGTGAAGCCGAATCGATCAGCAGTGACATCCAAGTCTATGGCGCGGTGGTCGGCGGCTACTACAAGTCACTGGGCATTTACGTGAAGCCAGCCGGCTCCTAGATCTCGATTCCCCAGTTACCGACAAACCCACATTCGCTGTGGACAATCCAACGTCAACATCTCCACATCTTGTGGAGAGGTAGTACGAAACGTCCGTTGAATCTCCTGTTTGTGTCCACATTCTTTCCACAGTCTTAGTGCCGTAACCCGAATAAAGACAGGCACTTGCGGGATTCTGACGAACTGGTATCTTGATTACACGATCGTTGGAAACGGTTTGAAGCCTCTGTGCTTTGGGTACGACCAGCGAACGTGTCTGGAAGGGAATTCGGGGGAGGCTGCCGACGCACTCAAGGGCTCAGGTGGCTGTCGATCCCGGTGATCACACTTTTCCAGGCTGGTGAAGCCAGTCGCGTGCTTCACCCACCTCGAAGTGGCGCCTCGGGGTGCAGTGCGAAAGGTCGGTCCGCGACCCGACCGGACTCGCAGCGCTCCATTTGACGAACCAGGTGGGATGGCCATCCGGCCTGGGGATGGAAGCCGAGGCTCTGCCAAGCCCTCCCGAACGGCGATCAGCCAACCGGTGGCAGGCAGGAGAAGAACGGCAGCATTAGCTCCGCCCTCGGGTAGTCATTTGTGGGACGGTCGCTTGGTTAAGAGCCAAGCGGCCGTCCTTTTTTTTGTACCCTAGGGAATTGCCTGACGTTCGAGTGGCACACCGAACAGACCGATGGCCTCGATGTCTTCCAACCCGACGGCCACCTCCGCGCCCTGTACGCTGGCGCCGTTGGCCAGCTCGATCGTTTTGGCCGAACGAGTGCTTGGCTCAACGGCGTTGGTGTCTCCAGCCGCGAGCTGCATGTGTTGCAGCTGGATCAGCTCCGCCGCGGTCAGGAGTGGTGCGGCTTCGGGACATAGCCTCCGTTGAAGCATGACTGTTCCACTGACCGCCGGTCCCAGTCGCCGGCCGGCGGCCGACAGCCTGAATCCCGACTCCCACTCGAAGGCCTCCAGCTTGCCGATGTCGTGAAGCAGTGCGCCGGCCAGGGTCAGGTTGGGGTCGGTCCCCAAGACCTTCCCCAGCGTGCGGGCCACCGCCGCGACTTCGACGGTGTGTTTTAACAGCCCACCGATGGTCGCCTGAGGTCCGGCTATTTCCGCCGGGCACTCGCCGAAGCGCGTTCGAAAATGATCGTCCAGGAAGAAAGCTTCCACCGCACCTCGAAGTCGTCTGGGTTCGATTTCGGGAAGCCAGCGATCGATCGTTTCCCAATACGGCCCTGGTTTGCCGGCCGTAGGCAAGAGAACGTGCCAATCTACTGAATCCGGCGGCAACACCCGGACGGACGAGACCGAAAGCTGTCGCCTGTTACGGTAACTGGAAACTTCGCCAATCACTTGCACAACGTCACCGGTAACGATTCCTGCTACGCTCTGCTGGTCAGCCAACCAAAACGGGGCCGTGGGGATGGTCCCGGTGCCGTTCCCCAGGGTTAGCACGGTAAATGGACCGTTGTCGCTCTGGTGTGTCTCCACTCCACGGACCAGTAGCGGATCCTGGAGGCGGGTGCCTTGCTGGAGCGAAGGAAGATGAGGTTGGTTGGCCATGGCAGACTGGAGGGTTCGGATACCGGAAGGTACTTCCGGAGAGGCCGGTGGCGAAGCTACCGCTGACCGTAGCATCAGCTAGCTTGGGGGATGGAATCGAAGCATGTGATAGTAGCCGTGCCCGATCCTCGTGCGGGCGGAGAGATTGCCGCGGCCTTCCGCGGCTTGGGTTACCACGTCATCTCGGCTGAAGACGTCCACTTGGCAGGCGAAGTGCTGGCTGCGGCCGATGCAGAGTACCTCGTGCTCGGACTGAGCTTGCCCAGTCTAGACCTCGACGCCCTTCGACGAGCCATCGACCCCGCCAGCGCCGGAACGGTTGAGCCGGTGGCCCTCGACGCGGTAGAGCGCAAACACATCGAGGGCGTTCTCCAGCAAACGGGAGGTAACCGGAGCCGAACTGCGCGGCTGCTGGGGATATCGCGCTCCACTTTACACGCGAAAATCAGGCGGTATGGACTGGAAAAGGGAAAAGAGGGCTAAAAAGGCTAAGAGTGCTAAGAGGGAACAATGGCTATCCGAGGAATCGTCTTTCTCCTGTTGATACCTCTTAGCCCTCTTAGCCCTCTTGCCCCTCTTAGTCGACTGAGTCCGCCACATTTCTAAAGAGTAGACCCGGCGTCCGTCGACCCCGGGTCGGCCGGTGCAGGGGGTGCCGTCTGGATTCCCCCACCCCGGCGTCCAATAACGAAAATTGCGGGGCTAGGGAGTTACTCTCAGCCGGCCCAGGCGTGATACGATCACCCTGCGCTGAGTAGCTCCCCGGTTCATGGTCCAACTCCCGTTGGCCACGCCGAAGCCGATGCCGGCCGGGTGGAATCGAAGCCATCGGGACGAGCCGGTTACGCTGACCCCGTAGGCCGCGCCTCCCTCACGAGCCCATTTGGCAACGGTATCACGACCGGCCATTATCCGCATGCGGATGGAATCCGGCGATACCATGAGCAGTGTAACGCTGTTCCGTGCTATGGCCGTTGTCCGGGCCCGAAAGTGAGCCGCTGCCAGGTCGTACGCCGCTCGCTCCACCGCAAGGCGGTCGAGCGGGCGTTGCAGCCTTGGAATGGCTATTCCGGCGACCGCCGCCACCAGGGCGACGGCGAGGAGTAATTCGACTAATGTGAATCCGCGATTCATGTCCAGCAGTATTGTATCCGGGGTGCCGAACCATGCACCCCGATTCCTGCCACACGGACCATTTTCTTGCGGTCTGCCGGACCAATTATTGCTAAGTTACGGCGGTACACCCGCACATGATCCGTGCCTCCAGACCTTCTCGTGCGGTGTGCCCCTTGAAACTGGCGTCTTATTCTGGCCATGTTTGTGGGGGCCCACGCCACATCTTCAACCCGGCAGGGAACCGCTTGCTGAGTAAAGACCCTCACGTCCTGTTCGACTCCCATGAAGAACCGCCCGAGGCACCTGGGCATCGCTCGTTCCTGCGACGCGCGCGGCAGCAGCGTGAGCACCGGTGTGAGGTCGATTCCCAATTGGCCCTGGCGGCCTTTCTGGTGGCGAGCTTGGTGGACCGGATGCATCGGGCCGCGCGGGACCGGGACGACGCCGAAGGGTACCGTTGGCAGTTGCGCAGCACCCGGCATTTCTTACGGGAACTGCCCGAGAACCACGCCGAACGCGCGCACCTGGGAGCACTGATCGATGCCATGGACCAGGCGCTTCCCCCGGAGCACAACGCGGTACGGATGAGCCTGGTCTCCTACGCTTATTTCCTGAACCAGGAAGCCCGTCTGGAAGATGCTCTAGACATCCTGGAGCTCGCCGCCAGAACCCACGATGGAGGCTGCCCGGCGGAGGAGTACGCGTCAATCGCCATGTTCGTTGGCCGGGTCAACCGACGGCTGGCACGCTTCCCCGCGGCCGAGAGGGCCTACCGGGAGGCGCAGAGCACGGCCGAGACCGCCGGCGACCACCGGACGGCCCTGTTTTCCCAGCTAGGGATGGCCAATCTTCACCGCACCACAGGCGATCTGGCTCGGTCTCAGGAACTGGTTGAGCAAGTACTGGCCCGCTGTCGCTCGCCCAAGCTGGCCGACGTACGTTCGGCGGCCTACAGTGATCTCTCTGCGGTGTTCGAGCGCCAGGGACGCCGGATCGAGGCCGTCACCGTGGAATACCAGTCTTTCGTGCTCGCGGTGGACGATGCCTCTCGCTGGCGGACTTTGGCCAACCTGGGTGCCTCTCTGGCCGGCATCGGCGAATACGATGCTGCCAGATGTGCTCTCCAAGTCGTCGCGGCTCGATCCCAGGTGTTCGACAGCCGGACCAATGCAGTCATCGAGTTGCTCGGTCTTGCATCGGCGGTGGGCGATGAACTGGGGTTCCGGCGCTACTTGAGAGAAGCGGAAGGACGGGTGGAGACCATGCCGCCTAGCATGGCCGTCGATTTTCACTACCAGGCAGGCGTCGGCATGGCGCGCTTCGGCCGCCTGAACCGCGCCCGGGTACTGCTGGCCACCGCGTTGGGACTTGCCGAGGAACACGAGCTTAATACCTGGTATTTCAAGGTCGATCGGGTCATGCGCGGGCTGGCAGCGTGCGCCGATCTGGCTCCTGGTCCCGCGGTGGTGGGGTCCCAGAAAGACATGTCGGCCCTCCGCGAGGTCGCCAGCGGCCTGCGAAAATTTGCCACCGCCAACGTCTAGCCGTAGAATCAGAGGATGAGTTGCTACGTCGGCAGCTCCGCTGGAAAGATGATGCCCATGTTGGTTCTCACTGCTGTTCCCGATGCCCAGTTGCTCAAGCTGCGATCAGCGGCCTCGGCCTCGTTTACCCTGGTGCCTGTCGATAACGCGTCGGGCATGCTCGACGCCATTCGGTTGCGCCCGGTCGAGCTGGCGGTGGTCGATCCCGGGGATGGCCCCGGCATAGGCATAAGGGAAATCGAGCGTCTGCGGCA
The DNA here is from genome assembly GCA_964196605.1 of uncultured Acidimicrobiia bacterium. GTDB lineage: Bacteria > Gemmatimonadota > Gemmatimonadetes > Gemmatimonadales > GWC2-71-9 > N074bin45. Next base: position 5,913 of record CAXMUQ010000094.1, on the reverse strand, counting down.
GATGTTCCCGTCGCTGTCGTTGCTGATCTACACGGCCCTCACGCCTGAGACCGCCGAGTTGTTGTTGGCGCTCGGTCGCGTCGGCATCCGCCGCGCCATCTTCTCCCGATTCGACGACTCACCGTCGTCGTTGCGCAAAGCGCTCCAGAGCGAGGCTGAGCATACCGTTTTCAGCAAGGTGGCCCGTTCGCTGGCCGATGTGTTCGAGGTGCTGCCGGATCAACTGCGCGCTGCGCTGGAATCGACGCTCTCGTCTCCCATGGAGGCTCCCACGGTCACCCTCATGGCGGAGCGGGCCCAGTTGGGCCGCCGGACGTGCGAGCGTCTGTTTGCCCGCTCGGGTCTTCCATCGCCACGGACGGTGCTGATAGTGGCTCGGTTGTTGTACGCCCATCGGCTGCTGCTCGATCCCGGGCACACCGTCGATGACGTCGCCACCAAGATTGGTTACAGTCAGGCGCGCACCATGCAGTCTCATCTCCGTGAAGTCTTCGGTTTGACGGCGGGCGAGATGCGCTTGTCTCTCACCCCCGATGATGCCCTGCACATCGTCAAGGCTCGGTACTTCAACGGACCGCTGCTACAGGTCGCTTCGTGACACGGCGCATTCTGATCGTAGACGACGATCCCGACATTCTTCGGACTCTCACTCGTGGTCTTGAGCGGCGAGGCTACCACGTCGCGTGCGCCGCCAAGCCCGACAGCGCTTATACCATTCTGGAGAATCAACACGTCGATCTCGTGGTTCTCGACTTGGTGATGCCGCAGATCGCCGGAGAGGCACTAGCGCTGGCCATAACCAGTAAATGGCCTCGCATGGTTGGCCACATCATCCTCATGAGCGGTGACCCCTCGCGCGGCGAGCAACTCAAACTCAAGGGCGCGCCGTTCCCCTTCCTCGCCAAACCGTTTTCGTTCGACCAGCTCTGTAGTTTGATCGAAACCATGGCACACCAAAACGTGGACCGCCCACGGAACGGAACCACTGACGGGTCGACTTGATGACCGACCCTTCCGGTTCGGCCGAGTCCGACCCACGGACGATTCTAAGATCCTACCGCGGCAGTGCTCCCTGGCGCTTGCGTGATCTGGCGGCACTGGCCAGCACGTTGCTCGAACACGCCAACATCACTCCCGTCAGCTCGGCTGCCAGCGCCCTCCCAACTGAGCGCACCATCCGGTTCTACGTGGCACGCGGCCTCGTCAACCCACCGGAAGGGAAGGGCACGGCGGCCACCTATTCCTACCGGCATTTGTTACAGGTCCTGGCGATCAAGTTGCGCCAAATGGAAGGGGCCACGCTCGAACGGATGGCGGAAGAGTTTCGCGACACCCCTGGAGACGTGTTGGAGCATCGTGTGGCAACTTCGTTGGGCACACTGCCTCAGTTACCGGATGTTCTGCAGCGGTTGAGGCCCGGGACTCGAACCGTGGTGCCCGTGTCGGAACGGGACGTCCGACCCGGAAGAGCTGTCAGGCGTATTGCGTTAGGCCCTGGGGTGGATCTCCTGATTGATGAATCGCATCCGGCGTGGCACGATGGCGTCGAGTTTTCCACTCTTTCTGCCCGTGTAGTGGAAACGCTGGCCTCACTGCGCCGTTCCGATCCCCAGAACTGAATCCGGCGCCTTCGGCCACATTTCACATTCGTTTTTAGAGGAGCTACCATGTTCGGATACATTCTGCTTGGGTTGGTGATCGTAGGCGTGGTGTGGCTCATTGCTACCTACAACACGCTGATCCATCTCAAGAATCAGGTGATCAACGGGTGGAAACAAATCGATGTTCAGCTCAAGCGCCGACACGACCTGGTGCCCAACCTGGTGAACACAGTAAAGGGTGCCATGGATTTCGAGCGCGAAACCCTCGAGGCCGTCATCGCAGCCCGCAATTCAGCTGTCAACGCCAGCGGGCCGAAGCAACAGGGCATGGCCGAAGGGATGTTGACGCAAGCGCTCGGCAAGCTCTTCGCTTTGGTGGAGGCGTACCCCGACCTAAAGGCAACCGGCAACGTTGCTCAGCTTCAGGAAGAGCTGACCAGCACGGAAAACAAGATTGGCTTCTCGCGGCAGCACTACAACGATGTGGCCACTCACTACAACACCAAGCAGGCCATGTTCCCCACCAACATGATCGCCGGCATCGCCAAGGCGTCGCCTGCCGAATTGTGGGAGATCGAGGATGACTCTGAACGTGCCGTGCCAACCGTGGATCTGTCGAGCAAGTAGCCCGAGGCGTGAGTAGCCAGAACCTCTTTGCGCAACAAAAAGCCAACCGGCGGCGATCCGCCCTCCTCGTCGCCGGCTTTCTCCTGTTCTTCGCCTGGATCGGCTTCGGCGGCGACCTGTCGTATTACTTGCTCAGCCGCGACGCGCCACAAGGGACATACCGACACACTATCCCATTCATGGGGATCGCCACCGTGGCCTTTGCGGTGGTGATCGCCTGGTCGTCGTGGAAGCGAGGTGCGCGCCGCGTGCTGTGGGCTGCGGGGGCCTGGAAGCTGGTGGAGGCGGTCACCCCGGAACAACGCCGCCTGGTCAACGTCGTCGAGGAGATGAGCATTGCCTCGGGTGTTCCCAAGCCCACCGTGTGGATCGTCCCCGATTCCGATCCCAACGCTTTCGCCACCGGAGTCGATCCGCGGGAAGCGCACATCGCCGTGACAGAGGGCATGTTGGCCACACTGAACCGGGATCAACTTCAAGGGGTCGTGGCGCACGAGATGGCCCATATCCAGAATCTCGATATCCGGTTGATGACCCTGCTGGCGGCCATGGTCGGGGCGGTGGCGCTGCTGTCCGACGGTTTGCGCAACTTCATGCGGTTCGGTGGCGTCGGAGGCCGACGTGGCGGCGGCAGCCGCAAGGGCGGCAGCGGTCCAGCGGGCTTCATCGTCTTGGTCGTGTGGTTGGTGACACTGTTGTTGGCGCCGCTGCTTTCACGGATCATGGCCATGGCGGTGTCCCGTAATCGCGAGTACCTGGCCGACGCCACCGGAGCCCAGTTTACTCGCAACCCCGGCGCGTTGGCCTCAGCCCTGGAGCAACTCGACGCGTCCACCGGCGCTACCAAGAGCATCACGCGCGGTGCGGCCCATCTGTGCATCATCGATCCGAGTGAACGACGCTTGGCTGCCCGCGATGGTGCGGTTGCCGACCTGTTAGCCTCCCACCCACCGATCCGCCATCGCGTCGGCCGGCTTCGCGGTATGGCTTTCCAGCAGGCGAAGCAGGAGGCAGCGTTGGCCGTGCCGGACTCGCCACCGGCGTGAGCGGTTTGGCCTGGTTCGCCGTCGCCGCCGCCATCATCGCCGGGGTGATCCTGTCAGCCTGGTGGCTCCTGCATCAGTCACGCCGCGCCATTCTCTCCTGGTACGGTCACGCATCCGAACGAACGCTGGACCGGTTCAAGGAGCACATCGAACCGTTCAAGCTGGCGCGCAGGGCCGAGGTTCACGAGCAACTCATGACCGATCCGGTCATTCAGGAGGCCATTCGCACCCACGCCGCCGAGCATGACATGTCGGCCACCGCCACCACCCGTGAGGTAGAACGGTACATCAGGGAAATTGTCCCGTTTTTCAACGTTCTGAGCTACTACCAGTTGGGGTGTTCGATCTCCCGGTTCCTGATCAGCATGTTGTACCGCGTGCGCATCACCACCCGTGACTCACAGGCCGCTCAGCAGATTCCCCGTGGTGACGTGGTTGTCTACTTGATGAACCATCGCAGCAACGCCGACTACGTGGTGGTCACCTTCGTCCTATCCGGTACGGTGAGCATCAGTTACGCCGTAGGTGAGTGGGCGCGGACCTGGCCGTTGGAGTTTGTGTTCAAGAGTTTCGGCAGCTACTTCATTCGGCGCCGCTACCGTGTTCCTCTCTATCACACGGTGCTCGAACGGTACGTCCAGTTGATCACCCGAAACGGCGTGACCCAGGGAATTTTTCCAGAAGGCGGTCTCACGCGCGACGGTAGCTTGCGCCCACCCAAGCTGGGGTTGCTCGATTATCTGGTACGCACCAAGACTGACCCGCGCTTCACTGGCGACATCTGGTTGGTGCCTGTGGGGATCAACTACGATCGAGTACTGGAGGACCGGACCCTGATTCAGGAGCGCATCATTGGGTCTCGCCCGCGTGGCAAACTGAGGCAGCTGGGATCGGTGGTTCGCTACCTGACACGCAACGTCCTGCGGTTGGCGCTGGGGCGTTTCCAACAGTACGGCGAGGTGGCGGTGGCCTTCGGATCACCGATGTCGGTCGGCCGATGGTTCGATGAACACGGTCGCGAAATCCTGTCGCTTCCCAAGGAGCAACGGCTGCCAAAGATGGAGCAATTGGCTCAGGACGCCCTCGACGCCATCGGCGCGGTGGTTCCGGTAACTCCGGTGTCGCTCGCCGCCGCCGCCTTGCTCCACACGGGCACTTCTGCCACAACCGAAGAGAAGATCCTTGCCCGGATGGATGAACTTCGGGACATGCTCATGCGAGCCAACGCGGTATTTGGTGATGCAGAGGCAACCACCGCTCAGTTGTGGGAGCGGGCCTGGCGCATTCTCAGGATGCGCCGCCTGGTCATTCGGGAAGGCAGTACGCTGGTAATCCTCCCGCGCCAACGACCACTCCTCGAGTACTACGCCAATTCGATCGGCCACCTCCTGCCCGAAGATCAGCGGATCACCATGACCCCGGCGGCCGAGTCCGATCCAACGCTCCCGCGACTGGCTCGGCGGGATGAGATGTCGGTCAAGACGGGGTCGTATTCGGTTGGGGACGCGCCTGAGAAGGCGAAGGTCGATCGCGGCCGGCAGGAAAAAAACTAGCGCCGCGTAACGCCGGCGATTTCCTCCTCGAATGTCGCCGGGTCGAACGGCAGGCGAATCACGTGGTCCGCACCGGAAGCGATGGCCGCGGTGCCATCGTCCGTCACCAACGCAATCAGCGTGTAGTAGCGCTCTTCCTTTGGGTCCAGGCTGCCAAGTGGGTCGGCACCCGGTGCGCCCGAACCGACCACCACCAACTTGATGCCTAGGGAACGAGCCTGTTTCTCCAGGTCGTCCGGTGCCTGGCACCTGGTGATGGTGTAGCCCGACCGGTCGAGCAACAGGCTCACGACCCGGTAGAGGGACTCATCGGCAACGCACACCAGCGCCGGGCCGAGATGCGGTTTGGCATCGGGCGCGGCGTCAAGGTCTACCATACGCATTCCGTCCAGGTATTCCTTGGTCTCGGCTGTCTCGAGATCGTGGGTGCGGTTGACGATGTCCCGGATTCGCACCAGCGACCTCTGGACATTCAGCAACGCTACCCGCTGGTCGGCGTCGTCAGTGTCGTCGAGGAGCAATTCCACTTCGGCCATAGACGACATCAGCGGGTTGTTGATTTCGTGACGCAGCGTGATGGACATTTCGCCCAGTCCCGTGCGCCGCTACATCAACATAAGGTTACGCTCGGCGGCGGCCAGTGAGTCTCGCAGCGCCCGGGTGCGCCGGGCCCGTTCGACGACCTGTGGAACCAGCTTCACCAGGGAGCCGTCTTTCACCAGATAGTCTTCGGCGCCGTGTCTGAGGGCGGTGGCTGCAACAGTCTCGTCGCCGTGAGCGGTGATGAAAACTGTGGAAGGTGGATCGGCCCGGCGCTGGAGGTGCTCGAGGACTTCGGTGCCCTGCATGTCGGGCAAGTTGTGGTCCAGCAATACCACGTCGACCCCATCACTGGCCGTAAGCGCGTCAGCTCCAGTTCCCACTGTGGTTGGAGCGGGGAATCTGTCGGCGGTGAGAACCGCGGCGAGCAGTCGGACGATGGTGGGATCGTCGTCGACGATCAGGATTCGGAGCTCGCTCCGTGGGGCCATGGGATGTTGGTGTCCGGCTCGCTACTTGGACGCGTCTTCCAGAAACACGAGGGTC
>CAXMUQ010000093.1:0-2539 GCA_964196605.1 uncultured Acidimicrobiia bacterium | reverse complement strand
CACATACAAGTGCGCGACGTGCAGGGATCCGTGAGCGACTGGTTGCCCGAGCAGACCCCGACCATGGTAGGCTGATGTCCGGGAGCGGGGCGGACGGTCAGCTACGGCGCATCGCCACTTTGTTCCTGCGAGCGTTGCGGTTGCGCTGCCCCAGTTGCGGCGGCCATCCGGTCATCCTCCGCTGGTTCTTGGTGAGCGACAACTGCCCCGTGTGCGGCATCCGGTTGCAGCGGGGCGAAGACGGCTACTGGGTCGGGGCCTACATGTTCAATCTGATCGCGGCCGAGTTGGTGTGGGCCGGGTCGATGGTGGCCATCGTGTGGTGGACCTGGCCCTCACCGCCGTGGACCGGGTTGCTGGTGGCTGGGGTGTTGCTGATGGTAGTGATGCCGGTGGCGTTCTTTCCGTTTTCCCGATTGGTGTTCCTGGCGTTCGATCTGGTGTTCCGGCCACCACAATCTGAAGACTATCCGGAGCGCTGAACCGGATTAGTTGGCATCAAACCCTTGGACGATCATCAAGTCAGTCCTGTCAATCGACGACGCACACACGACCGTGATGAGGTCGGGGGCCAAAGTATTGAGCTCGGGGCGGGAGGGACAGTCCTCGCCGAGAATCGCAAAGACTTCTGGTGCGCCGCCATCGAGAGCAATCCGGAGGAACCGGTCAGCGGCCTCACCGCCTTCGCGATACCGAAGTCCGTCACCACCACGTGCCGGCCGGTGAACATTACATTCGACGGCTTGATGTCCCGGTGCACGATGCCCTGACCGTGGGCGTAGGCCAGTGCGTCGACCATTTCGCGAAAGACACGGATCACCTCCGGGATGGGGAACGCGCCATCGAGTGCCACTCGCCCGCTCAGCGTCTCCCCTTCGACCAGGGGCATGACGTAATACAGGAAGTTGTCCTTACTTCCCGAATCTAACAGCGCCAGGATGTGGGGATGGTTCAGATTGGCGGCGATCTCTATCTCGCGCAGAAATCGCTCGTCGCCCAGTGCCTCTGCCAGGTCGGGGCGCAGAACTTTGATGGCCACCTGGCGGTTGTGCTTGATGTCCCGGGCCAGGTAGACGGTGGCCATACCGCCCTGCCCCAACTCCCGCTCGACCCCGTAGAGGCCAGCCAGCACGGCCCGTAACTCCTTCAATTGGGCTGACATGAATCCAATATGCCGCGTGCAACTGCAGTTGGACAGGGGAGCGGAGTTACCCCTGGGCTGGCTAGTCCCGCCAGCTGGTCAGTCCGTTAACTCACTGTTGGAAGTAGCTCAGCAACAGACCTGGCTCGATCACGAGATTGAGGGCACCGTGGGCCACCATGACGGGGAGGATTCGGTAGCCGGACAGTTTCGGGCCCGCCGGTCCAGGGGCACACACTGACAAGAGAGACTTGACCGTGTCTTTTGTTCGGTGTATCTTCGGGATATATGTACCGAATAAATACCGAAAGTAGGTACCTAGTGTCGGCCTCAGCCACACCATCTCAGCCCACCCCTCCACGCCTGCCTCTCTCCGCTACAGACCGGAACCCGTTGACCTACAACCTCATACGGGTGTGCCCCGAGTGTTCGGGACCCATCGCCCGGGGGTCCGGGTGTATTACCTGCGTTCAGTGTGGCTGGGGCCGATGCGGATAGGAAGCGGGGGCAGCGAAGGGCAGCGGGGGGGGCGAGAGCAGAACCCCAGACAGCTCCCCATCTTCGACGATCCTGATCCCGGGCCCACTCCTTGGACCACGCTCGACGAGCGGCGCCGTGGCACTGCGTTCCTACAGCTTCCGACACGAACGGTGCTCAATCCTCCGGCATCGACCGGCATGGGATTTTGGTCGCTCAATCCCTACGTCGGTTGTGAGTTCGGCTGCAGTTATTGCTACGCCCGTGACGCGCACCGTTATCAACTCGAGCGTGCCGCGGACCAGGTCCCGGAAGCCTCGCCTTCCCTGCCTGCGTGGCAGGCCTTCGAGCAACGCATTCTGGTCAAATCTGATGCGGCAGCCACGCTGGCCCACACGCTCGACCCCGCCAAACTCGCCGGGCAGACGCTGGTCATAGGCACCGCCACCGATCCCTACCAACCGGCCGAGCGCACCTTTGGTCTGACTCGGCAAATCCTCGAGACGCTGCTGAGTCATCGCGGCTACAGCATCGGCATCATCACCAAGTCGCCACTCGTTGCGCGCGACATCGACGTGTTGCAGCAGCTGAGTCAACTGCACGACGTCAGCATCAATATTTCCCTGATCAGTGCCAACGCCCGGCTGGTGCGCCGCCTGGAACGCCGCTCGCCCATCCCCAAGACCCGACTCACCGCGCTCGGTAAACTGACCGCCGCTGGACTCAACGCCGGCATCATGATGGCACCCATCCTACCCGGCCTCACCGACGATCGCCGCGGCCTGGAAGCCATGATGCGCTCGGCCAAGGCGGCCGGCGCGCGCTACGTCATCGGCATACCGCTCAGGCTCGACCCCGTCAGCCGACGCCGTTTCTGGCCGACCTTGCAACAGGAATTTCCTGATCTGGTCGAACGCTATC
>CAXMUQ010000092.1:0-13264 GCA_964196605.1 uncultured Acidimicrobiia bacterium | reverse complement strand
CTTGCCAAACTGGACACCGGCCGTGAAGCCCCAGCGTGACTCTGAACCCGCCCGTTTCTTGATCCCCACACCGGCGTTGTTGAGCGCCATGCGGTCCACCATCGGGGTTGTCGACTTGCTGCGCCAGAGGTGGTTGCCCGGCTTGTTGTTGCTAGCCGTATACGCAACATCCAGATAGGCCCCGCCTCCCACTCTGCGGAGCGTATCTGCCTTTTCCGCGGCGGTGGTTGCGGGACGCTCCAGTCCTTCTTCCTGAGTCGACGCGGAAGAAGGGAGCAATGCCAGCAGCGCGGCACAGGCGAAACACGGAACGAGGTTCCGGACCCTCATCGACCTCAACCCCTGGGGTGGAAGCGGCGGTGAACCTCCCGCAGATACTCACGGTCCACATGGGTGTAGATCTGCGTCGTGGCCAGGTCGGCGTGCCCGAGCATCTCCTGCAACGCCCTGAGGTCCGCCCCGCCTTCCAGGAGATGCGTCGCGAAGGTATGCCTCAGGGTGTGTGGCGTTACCCGCTTGGTGATCTTGGCGCGCTCGGCCGCCTTCTTCACTATGCCCCAGGCACCCACACGGGACAGTGGTTGCCCGCGAGCATTCAACAGCACGCGGTTGCGCGTCTTCCCCCGATCGAGTTCCGCGCGCACCGAGTGGAGGTAGACCGACACCGCGCCGGCCACGTTGCGTCCGATCGGCACCAGCCGCTCCTTGCTGCCTTTGCCGAAGGCGCGCACCAGACCTTCGGTCAGCACCAGATCCTTGAGTTCCAAGCCACACAACTCGGATACCCTCAACCCGGCCCCGTAGCCCAGCTCCAACAGTGCCCGATCGCGCCAGCCAAGGGGATCGTCGATTTGGGGAGCTTCCAATAGGGCGTTGATTTCCTCAACGGTCAGCACGTCCGGCAGGCTGCGGCCCGGCTTGGGTGGTTGCAGCCGGTCGGTGGGGTCCTGCGCAACCTCCCCTTCCCCGACCATGAAGGCGTAGTAGGTGCGCGCGGCTGAGATCTGGCGCCGGATGGTGGCCGGGCTAAGGCCGAGGTCCTTGAGGGCGAACACCAACTCCCTGAGCATCTCGCGAGTGACGGCGTCGGGACTGCTGGCGCCTTTGGATTCGACGAACTCGGCCAGGCGGCGCACGTCTCTCGTGTAACTCACGACGGTGTTGGCGCTATGGCCTGCCTCGAGACTAAGAAAATCCTGGAATGGCTCGATGGCGAAACGGCGATCGCGTGCGGCTTGGGCGGCGCGCGGCGGGGACTGCGAGGGCAGCGGGGGCGGTTTGTTCACGAGGAGGTGCGGTCTTGAGGGGCGAGCTTTGGGGTGCCAGGGCGGGAATCTTGAGCGACCCTGGTGGCTTCTTCGGGGGGGATTCCTAGGAGGGCGGCGGCGCGGGCCAGGAGGCGTTCCTGGTGGGTGCCGGGGGGGCCGTCGCGCAGGGCGGCGCGCCACATGCGGCGCAGGAGGTCCGAACGTTGTTGGTGGGTGAATCGACCGGTGAGCTTGTCGGCCTGGGCGTTGAGATCGGCCGGAAACGTTCCCCTGGGTCTTTCCAGGTCCCAGCGATCGGTCAAGTGGGCTTCGACCAGTTGACGTTCGTCTGAGCCGAGCACTTCGTCGGCATAGACTAGTTCAAGGACCAGCGCGGCAGCGGCTCGCAGAGCGGGGTCGCGTTTGACGTGGGGTCCGTGCGCTTCCTTCTCCAGAGCAACCTCGAGTTGGCGCCACAGGTACTGCCGCCGCTCACGCCGCCGGCGAATGAAGGCGACGATCACCACAACAATGACCACCACGGTAACGACCGCCATAGCCCGGTTCACATCAGCCAGCCACCTGACGATGGTATCCCACTCGGCACCCACCCGGGCCGCCAGCAGGGTGATGGCCCCGTACCAGATGCCCGACGCCAAGCAGATGGGAATCAGCGCTCGGGCAGGTTCCAATCTCACCAGGCCGGCGAAAGCTGGTACGATGGCGCGGACGCCGGGAAGGAGCCGGGCGAGGACGATGCCGGCAATCCCGAAACGGGCGTACTCGCGCTCGATGACAACGATGCCCGCCGGTGTCACCAGGCGCCGGCCGAAGCCCGTATCCATGAATGACCGGCCGTAGCGGTATGTGGCGAAATAGACCGCCGCCGCCCCGGCGCAATTGGCGGCCCAGCTTGCCAGGAACACTCCCAGAGGACTGGTAAGTCCGCGATGTGACATGAAGGCGCCGAGCATAACTACGGTGTCGGCGGGGATGACCGGGACGACGTTTTCCAGAGCCGCCATAATTGCGACTACAGCGTAGACAGTGCCGCTGGGCAGCAGGGCGAGCCAGTCGAGGAATCCGGCGATCAGCGACGCTCCAGAGTGGCAACGGCCATCACCGCCACACCTTCGCCCCGGCCGATGAAGCCCATACCCTCATTGGTCTTGGCCTTGATGGACACGGCTGCTGCCTCGGCACCGAGTTCGTGCGCCAGCGCCTGGGCCATGGCGGCCGTGTGTGGGCCGAGCTTGGGACGTTCCATGATGACGGTGATATCGGCCTGGTGAAACGTGTATCCGAGGGCTTCGACCTTCTGGTAGGCGGCGCGGAGTAGGGCCAGGGAGTCCGCCCCCTTCCATTGAGAGTCGGAGTCGGGAAACAGGCTGCCGATGTTTCCCGCCGCGGCGGCACCCAAAATGGCATCGGTCAGCGCGTGCGCTACGGCGTCGGCATCGGAATGGCCTGCCAGGCCTTGGTCGAACGGGATCGTCTGGCCACCAAGGATCAGCGGGCGGCCGGATACGAACTTGTGAGAGTCGTAGCCGATTCCGACGCGCATTACGACCGTCGTGGGGCAGCGAGGGCGGCGGGAGCAGCGGGGGCAGTACTCTCTTGTGAGGGTTCGGTCATACCGGAACCGCCTCTGCCTCGATGATCGAATAATCCTGCATGCGCCGCTTTGGTTCATAGCCGGCGTCACGAATGATCCGTTCCATCTCGGTGAGCGTCACTTCGTACGTGGTTCCTGCGGCCGACACCACGTTTTCTTCCATCATCAGGCTGCCGTAGTCGTTGGCCCCGAAACGTAGCGCCACCTGCCCCACCTTGTGTCCCATGGTAACCCAGGACGACTGAATGTTGGGAACGTTTTCACAAATGATGCGACCCATGGCGTTGGTTCGCAGGTAGTCCACTGCGTCGGTCTTGGGTAGATGCGCCAACTCGGTACCATCGGGCTGGAGCGGCCAACAAATGAAGGCTGTGAACCCGCCGGTCTCAGCCTGAAGGTCTCTGATTCGCAGCAAGTGTTCAATGCGATCTTCGTCGGATTCCACCATGCCGTACATCATAGTTACGGATGTCTTCATCCCCTGGCGGTGAGCCTCCTGCTGGACGCCGAGCCACTCATCGGTCATCGCCTTCTTGCCGGCGACTTGCCGGCGGACCTCGTCTACCAGAATCTCGCCGCCGCCTCCGGGGATCGAGTCGAGGCCGGCCGCATTTAGTTCACCAATGACCTCAGCGATGCTCAGGCGGAACCGCTTGGCGAAGAAAGCCACCTCCGAGGGCGAAAAGCCGTGGATGTGGATGGGGTGGTGTTCCTTGATGTACCGCATGAGGTCGAGGTACCACTCGAACGGTATGTAGGGGTTGTGCCCGCCCTGAAGCAGAATCTGCACCCCACCGATCGATTTGCATTCGTCGATCTTGGCGCCGATCTCCTCGTAGGTCAGTACATAACCTTCGAGATCCTTGGGCCGCCGGTAGAAGGCGCAGAACGAGCAATCGGCGACGCACACGTTGGTGTAGTTGATGTTGCGGTCGATGATGTAGGTGACCACGTTCTCGGGGTGGTGCCTCCAGCGGATCTCGTCTGCCAAGCCGCCCAGTTCCAGCAGACTCGCCCGCTGATAGAGGTCGAGATATTCCTTGAACTCCGCCGATTGGCGATCTACCTGGTTGCTCATCGTCAGGCCGCCGTTATGAATGAAAGTGAGCCGTCGGGTACCACACCGTCTCTCACCAGGCGGCCGAAGAATTCGGTGAGGCCTGCCAAGTGGCGCTCGCCCAAGGCATAGTCCAGATCGCCGAGGTAGGCCCGGCACATTGCGGAATCGATACCGGTCTCGGCCGCGGACTCCTCGGCCAACTCGTCGAGGTGTTGTAGCCCCCAGGCGCGGGACTCGAGTAGGGTGCGGTGGATTTTCCGTACATCCGCCAGGGGCGACTCCCGACGGGCCGCCCACACTGCAAACACGAACGGCAGGCCGGTCCACTCATGCCATTCGGCTCCCAGGTCGTGAACCACCGGATAGCGACCTGAGGCCTGCAGCTGCAAAGCCGCGTCGCCGATAACCAGCACGGCGTCGTGGGGAATGCCGTCGAGTCCGGCCAGGTCCTGGGGTTCTGCCCGTACGGTGGCGAACCGTGGCTGGATACCCCAACGATGCCGGCACAGGAGTTCCAACAACAGAATAGAGGTCCGCGACGAGGCCGACCGGAGAATGGTGGCGCCGTCGAGCTGCTCCAGCGGCCGCCGGGAAAACAAGGCAACACTGTGGACGGGACCGTCGCATGAAATCGCCAGGTCGGGCAACAGCTGATAGGCCGCGGCATCGCGCGCGTACTCGACGGCGGATACCACGCTCACGTCGAGCTCGCCCGCTGCCAGAAGATCGTTGAGTTCGGCGGCCGTTGCCGTAATCATTTCGCACGGCGCCGGTACCACGCCGCGATCGATCGCGCGGTATATCGGGTAGCAGTTGATCCAGGGGATGCGTCCCAGCCTCACCCGACCTCCACCACTTCGGCTCCCGCGGCACTGGGAACGGCCACGTCATCGAAGGTCTCGCGGACCACGTCGTAGAGGCTGTCCCGCTCCACCGGCTTGCGACCCGCCCGGTGAATCAGGCCAACCAGATCGTGATACTGCATGTGCATCTGCGTCGTGGCCCCGGCTTCGTGGTACACTCGCTCGTACACCACGGTGCCCTCCACGTCGTCGCAGCCGAAACTGAGGACGATTTGGGCCATGGCCGGCGTGACCATCGGCCAATGGGTCTTCACGTGATGGATATTGTCGAGAAACAGCCGACCGACGGCAATGTTCTTGAGATCTTCATACCCGCTGGTGGCGCTTCCCTCGCGGCCAAGTTCTTTGCCTAAGGGATTGTTGTCGGGATGATAGGCCAACGGGATGTAAGTGAGGAAGCCGGCGGTATCGTCCTGCAGGTCGCGCAGCATGGTCAGGTGCTCTATCCGGTCGTCGACGGTCTCCACGTGCCCATACAGCATGGTGCAATTGGTCGGAATCCCCATGCGGTGTGCCGTGCGATGCACCTCGATCCATTCCTCCCCGGACAACTTGCGTTCGGCGATGGTGAACCGGACGGCCGGTCCAAACACTTCCGCGCCGCCTCCCGGGAGGCTGGTCAATCCGGCATCCACCAGCGCCGCCAGCACCTCCTCGATTGAGCTCTTCTCGATGCGGGCCAGGTGCGCAATTTCCACCGCGGTGAGCGCCTTGATCGACACCGTGGGGTGCCGCTCCTTGAGCCCTCTGATCATGTCGGTGTAGTACTCGAGCCTGAGCTTTGGATGCAATCCACCAACGATGTGGAACTCGCGCGTCGGCATGCCGTGCGCCTGGCTGGCTTCCTCGAAGACCTGTTCCAACGTTCGGGTGTAGGCCCCATCTTCCTTCGGAATCCGGGCGAAGGAACAGAAGGAGCACGTGTTGCGCAGGATGCAGACGTTGGTGGGGTTGAGGTGCTGATTTGCGGAGAAGAACACCCGGTCGCCGTTGCGCCGCTGATTTGCGAAATCGGCGATGGCGCCGAGGCCGAGAATGTCGCTGGTACGGTACAGCGCCGCGGCATCGTTACCGTCGAGTCGCTCCTCTGCCAGAACTTTTTCCGCGATGGGCTGCAACGCGAGGTCGCGAATGGCCGAGGGATTGAGTGTCATACCAGCTCCATCAGGGCGTCAACGTCAAGGGACGATGGAACTTATTAGAGAGGGCGGTACGGCGGTAGGTAGGACGGGCGGTCAGTGGGACTGGCGGACAGGCGGACAGGCGGTCACTGTCAAGTCGGACAGGCCTGCCCTCGCTGCTCTCGCTGCCCCCGCCGGGGCCCCTCAGGGCCCCTTCACCGCTAGGGTCACGTTGTGGCCGCCGAAGCCGAAGGAATTCGACAGGGCAACCTTGACGTCGCGCTCGACCATGGCGCCGGCGCCGGAGTCGAGATCGCAATCAGGGTCTGGGACGAATTGGTTGATGGTCGGCGGGATTTTTCCCTTGGTGACTGCCAAAAGGGCCACGATGAACTCGAAGGCCCCCGCCCCGCCGAGGAGGTGTCCGGTCATTGACTTGGTAGAGCCGAAGATCAGTTCTCGGGCGCGGTCGCCGAAAACGCTCTTGACCGCGCGCGTCTCGGCCAAGTCTCCCACCGGGGTGGACGTTCCGTGGGCGTTGATGTAGCCCACATCGGCCGGGTCGATGTTGCCGGAAGCGAGGCACTCGCGGATGGCCTTTGCCGCGCCCTCACCGCCGGGCGGTGGGGAGGTGATGTGATGGGCGTCGCCGCTGAGTCCATAGCCGATGACTTCGCCCAGGATGGTGGCGCCCCTGGCTTCAGCGTGTTCCAGACTCTCAAGAACCACAATAGCCCCACCGTCGGCCAGGACGAAGCCGTCCCGCTCCTTGTCGAACGGCCGGCTGGCGGTGGTGGGATCATCGTTGCGGAACGACAACGCCTTCATGTTGGCGAAGGCCGTGACGGTCAGTCCGGTAATGGCGGCTTCCGATCCGCCGGTTACCATGGCATCGGCTACACCGCGCTTGATGAGATCGTATGAATCGCCGATAGCGTTGGCAGACGACGCGCACGCCGACACGGTGCAGTAGTTCGGTCCCTTGAGGCCGAACCGCATCGACACCAGGCCTGCGGCCATGTCCGAGATGAACATGGGGACGAAAAACGGGGAGACGCGATCGGGGCCCTCGGTGATGTAGGCGGTGCAGTTGTCTTCGTAGGTCTGCATGCCACCTATGCCACTGCCGATTATGACCCCGGTTCGGTCCGGATCGGGGAAGCCGTCGGTCAGTCCCGCATGATCGACGGCTTGCTGGGCCGCGGCGATGGCGTACTGGACGAATTTGTCGTAGCGCCGAGTTTCTTTGCGCGTGATGTAGGCCTGGGCGTCGAAATCCTTGACCTCACAGGCGAACCGCACCTTGAGGGCGGAGGCGTCGAATTTGGTGATGGGGCCCGCACCGGAACGCCCCTCGAGCAGCGCCGACCACGCGTCCTCGACGGTGTTCCCGACCGGGCTGATGGTTCCCAGCCCGGTCACTACGACTCGCCGGTCCACCTATTTGCCGGTCTTGTCGTGGAGATAGTTCAGCGCTTCACCGACGGTCCGCAGCTTCTCGGCTTCCTCATCGGGGATGTCGATGTCGAATTCCTTCTCGAAGGCCATGACCAGTTCGACGGTGTCGAGGCTGTCAGCCCCCAAGTCGTCCATGAAACTGGCCTCGTTGGTGAGCTTGTCACGCTCGACCCCGAGCTCCTCGACGATGATGTCCTTGACCTTCTCTTCGGTTGCTTCAGCCATTTGGTGTCACCCTTAAGCGAGGTTGAACGTGTGATCCTACGTGACCATGCCACCGTCCACGACCAGCACCTGACCGGTCATGAAAGAAGCTAAATCGGAGGCCAGGAACACAACTGCCCCGGCCACGTCGTCGGGCTGCCCCGGGCGGCCCAATGGAGTCCCGTCTAATAACGCCTTTTCGGCCTCAGGTGGCAAGCTGTTCGTCAGGGCCGTCTTGATGAACCCTGGTGCGATACAATTGACCAAAATGTTCCGGCTGGCGTACTCCCGGGCAATCGATTTGGTGAATCCAATCAACCCAGCTTTCGCCGCGGCGTAGTTGGACTGCCCCTTGTTACCCGTGAGGCCAATCACGCTCGTCATATTGATGATCCGGCCTGATCGTCGCTTCATCATGCCCTTGATGACCGCCTTGGTCATGCTAAACGTGCCGGTCAGGTTGGTGGCCAACACTTGGTCCCAATCCTCTTGCCCGATTCTAAGGAGGATGTTGTCGCGGGTGAAGCCGGCGTTGTTGACCAGAATGTTGATGCCTCCCAGCTGCTCGGTGACGTCGGCAACGACAGCCTCAACCTGTGCCGGGTCGGCGACGTCGGCGCCAACCCCTATCATTCCCTCACCCAGCTCAGCTGCCACGGCCCGGGCCTGTTCGGCATTGCGGCTCATTACCGCAACACGGGCACCAGCCTCGATCAATCGCTTGGCGGAAGCGAGACCGATGCCTCGCGTTCCTCCAGTAATGAGGGCTGTTTGTCCGGTCAGGTCTATGGCAAGGCTCATGAAATGAACGCCTCTACTTCGGTGGCCGTCCCCAGCGTCATTGAAACGGGAGACGGTAGAATCCGTTTGAGCAGGCCCGACAGGACGCTTCCCGGCCCTATTTCGACGAAGGTTACCTCCTCCGCCAGCCCGGCAGCGACCCGCATGCTGTCCACCCAGCGGACCGGGGCCGTCAGTTGGGCCTCGAGCTGCCGCACGGCCTCGACCGCGGTTCTCACGGGTTCGGCGGATGCGTTGGCGATCACAGGAATGCCGGGATCGTCAAATTGTACCGCCGCGAGAGCTTGCGCCAGTCCCGGCACGGCCGGTTCCATGAGCGGAGAATGGAACGCCCCACTCACCTTCAGAGGCAGCACCCGCTTGGCCCCGCGCGCCTTGCACCCATCTCCCGCCCTGGCGACAGCCTCGGGATCGCCGGAAATGACCGTCTGGTCGGGAGCATTGAGATTGGCTGCGACCGCCACTCCACCTTCTGTTCCGGCCTCATTACAAGCGGCTGCTACCTCTTTCGTGTCCAGCCCCAGTACTGCCGCCATCGCTCCGGGTCGCGCTTGCCCGGCCTCGAGCATCAACTCACCACGCCGTCTCACCGTGCGTGCGGCGGCTGTCGGGGTCAGAGCCCCTGCCATGAGGTAGGCGCTGTACTCACCCAAGCTGTGCCCGGCGGCCCCAGCCACATCCTTTAGACGATCCTTGACCACGGCAAACACGGCCGCCGAATGGGCAAGGATCGCCGGCTGGGTGTTGTGGGTCAGGACCAACTCTTCAGCCGGACCCTCCCACATGATGCGTGACAGGGGAACGCCCAACGCCTCGTCAATTGCCTCGAATGTGTCGCGGGCCTCGGGAAAGCGCTCGGCAAGGTCTCGGCCCATGCCTACCTTCTGTGCCCCCTGGCCGGGGCACAACAGCATGGTCACCACCGGACGACGGAGCTACCCCAGGTAAAGCCGGCCCCGAAAGTAACCAGCAAAACTGTCATGCCTTTCTGGACACGCCCTTCACTGACGGCTTGGTCGAGCGCCAATGGTATCGATGCGGCCGAAGTGTTGCCGTACCGGTCGATGTTGACCATCACCTTATCCATCGGCATGCCGGTGTGTTTGGCGGTCGCCTCGATGATGCGAATGTTTGCCTGGTGAGGCACCATCAGGTCGATTTCTTCGGCGCTGATGCCGGCGCGCTGAATGGCCTCGTCGCAGGCTTGGGCCATGGCGCGTACGGCAGACTTGAACACCTCCCGGCCGGCCATCTTCATGTAGTGGGATCGGTCGGCCAGCACCTGTTGGCTGAATGGATTGGAGGCGCCACCTCCAGGCCGGTAGAGCAGCTCGGCCAGCCGGCCGTCCGACCGGATGAAGGTCGAGAGCACGGCGCCATCCGTTCGGCCATTGTGAGCGCTGACGATGGTGGCCCCGGCCCCATCGCCGAACAGGATGGCGGTGGAGCGATCGGTTTCGTCGGTGATGGTGGAAAGTTTTTCCGCACCCACTACCAGGATGTGTTCTGCCTGTCCCGCGGCGATGAGTCCCTCGGCCACGGTGAGACCATAGAGCCATCCGGGGCACGCCGCGGCGAGGTCGAAGGCGGCCGCGTTCTCAGCGCCGAGGATTGCCTGCAGGTCACACGCGGTGGACGGGAGGAGTCTGTCAGGAGTGGCGGTGCCGAGGATGATGCCACCAAGGTCTAGTGGGCCGATACCAGCCCGGTCCATCGCCAAATCCGCAGCTGTTTTCGACATACTGGCGACCGTGTCGCCAGGGCCGGCCCAACGCCGTTCGCGAATCCCGGTGCGTTCTACGATCCATTGATCCGAGGTGTCGAGGGCCTGCTCCCAATCGGCGTTGGTGCGCACGCCGGAGGGGACGGCTACGCCCAATCCTGATATGCGGACAATGGGTCGCTGGATCATGTCTGGGACGCTGCCTTGCGGGCGGCAAACTCCGCTGCGATGTGGTCGCTCAGTCCGGCCTCGACCGCCTGGACGGCCACACGGAGCGCATTCTTGATGGCATTGGCGGTGGACGAGCCGTGGCAGATGATGGTAATGCCCTTGACCCCCAGTAACGGTGCACCACCGTACTCGGCGTAGTCGAGTATCCGAAAGACCTCCTGGACATCATCGCGCTCCAGGATATCGGGTGCGTTGTCCTTGACCAATCTGAGGACCAGACGAGCCACCGATTCGTAGAACTTGAGCACGATGTTGCCGACAAACCCATCGGACACCACGACGTCGACGTGGCCGAACTTGGAGTGTCCGGCGATCATGTCGTTTCCTTCGATGTTGCCGACGTAGTTGATCCCGTCGCGCTCCTTCAGTAGGCGATGCGCTTCCTTGGTGACAGCGTTGCCCTTCCCATCCTCTTCGCCGATGTTGAGCAAGCCAACGACAGGCTTGGCCACCCGCATTATGTCGCGCACGTAAACGCTGCCGAGATAGGCGAAGCTCTGCAGTTCTCGGGGGGTGCAGTCGACGTTGGCTCCGCCGTCCACCACGATCACCGGACGGTCAGCCGTGGGAAACGGTGTGGCGACTGTGGCTCGCTCGACACCATCGTGCAACCGCAACAACACGGTAGAGGCGGCCAGTATGGCGCCGGTGTTGCCGGACGACACGAAGGCGTCCGACTTGCCCGCCTTCTGCAAGCCCAACCCCAGTACGATGCTCGAGTTCTGTTTCTTGCGGATGGCGACCAGCGGCTTGTCGGCTGGGCCGATGACCTCGGTCGCCTCTATTATCTCGATCCGGGATCGGTCGATCTCCGGGTGTTTGGCCAGCTCCGCCTCAATGACGGCAGGAAGGCCAACCAACTGGAACAGGACGTCCTGCTCCAGTTCGGACAAGGCCCGTGACACGCCCTCTATTTCGACGACGGGTGCGTTATCCCCACCCATCACGTCCAGCGCGATGCGAATCACCGTCAGCTATCCTCTACCTCGATCAGCTTCTTTCCGCGATAGAACCCGCAGGTTCCACACACGCGGTGCGGCAGCTTGGGCTCGCCACAACGGGGACAGGCCTGGGATGGGATGCCCTTGGCCCTGTGGTGTGTACGGCGGAGCCGCTTGCGTGATTTTGACGTCCGTCTCTTGGGAACTGCCATGACTCAACCTCGAACTGTTGCGGCCTGCTCCACACAGGAACACGGCCCGTCGTTTAGATTCGCTCCGCACCGAGAGCACAACCCGGCGCAATCGTCGCGACACACCAGGTAACCCGGTACTGCCAGCACCAGTTCCTCGCGCACCGCCTCCCCCAGGTCCACCACCCCGGCGCCTTTCTCCAGGGGGTACACCCCGGGGTCTTCGGCCGTTTCGGGATCGCGGCTGAACAGCACCCTGATCTCGATATCGACCGGGACCAACACATCTTCCAGACACCGGCGGCAGTCGCCCTTGACCCGGCCGGTGAGGTATGCGTGCCAGTAGAAATCGCCTTCGCCGGTCTCTTGTAACCGGCCTTCCACGGTCACCGGATCGGCCAGCTCGAGATTGGCGCCCTTAAAGGCCGGATCGCCGGGGAGGATCTGCCCCCTCGTCTCGACCGACCCCTCTCGCAGCTGGCGTAGATCGACTATCAGCATAGCCGCTAAATCTATTTGGAACCGCTACTTAGGTCAAGCGATCCCGATCAGCCATTCAACCCGGCGAGTTCGCCTTCCGGGAAGAAGAAGGCGATCTCCCGGGCGGCGTTCTCGTCACTGTCCGAGGCGTGTATGGCGTTGCGCCCCTTGGACTCGGCAAACAGCTTCCGGACCGTGCCATCGGCCGCCTCAGCCGGGTCCGTAGCACCGATGACACGGCGCATTTCCGCCACGGCGTCGCCCCGATCGAGAACCATGGGAAGGCACGGCCCACTGGTCATGAAATCCACCAACTCATCGTAGAACGGCCGGCCTCGGTGGACCTCATAAAACGCCTCGGCCTCGGCCCGGGCCAGGCGCCGCGTCTTGGCCGCCCGCACCGTAAAGCCTGCTTCTTCCAGCAGGGCGATTATCCGTCCAGTATTTCCTGCACCAAAGGCATCGGGTTTGACGATGCCCAACGTCGATTCCGCCACAGAGCCTCCAAAGGACTGTTGGTTGTTACATGCGTGCTTTCAATAATTCGACTACTTCCACCGGGCGCTTCATGACGCCGATCCCGGCGTCCTCGAACGCCGCCATCTTCTCCGCGGCCGTGCCCGAGGAGCCCGAGATGATGGCTCCAGCGTGTCCCATCCTCCGCCCAGGGGGCGCGGTCTGGCCGGCGATGAACCCCACGACAGGCTTGGTCACGTTGGCCCTGACATACTCCGCTGCCTGTTGCTCGTCCGTACCACCGATTTCACCCATCATCACTATGCCTGTGGTATCAGGGTCGTTCTCGAACGCCTCGAGACAGTCGATGAAGTTGGTACCGATGAGAGGATCGCCACCGATACCGACGCAGGTGCTTTGACCCATGTCGTGGCGCGTCAACTGGTCCACTACTTCGTACGTGAGGGTGCCGCTGCGCGATACCAAACCAATGTTTCCAGGGGCACAGATGTTTCCCGGAATGATTCCGACCTTGGACTGGCCGGGGCTGATGAGACCGGGACAATTCGGGCCGATCAGCCGTGCGCCGCGTTCCTCGAGGAACGGCAGCACCTTGGTCATGTCGACGACCGGTAGTCCTTCCGTTATGCACACGATGAGTTTGATACCCGCGTCGGCGGCTTCGAACATGGCCCCGGCGGCAAAAGCGGGCGGGACGTATATGACTGACGTGTCCGCCCCCGTCTCATCCACTGCGTCGGCGACCGTATTGAAGATAGGAACCGCGTCCTCGAACCGCTGGCCGCCCTTGCCAGGAGTCACGCCAGCCACTACCTGAGTGCCGTACTCAATCATCTGCCGCGTGTGGAACGA
>CAXMUQ010000091.1:0-22482 GCA_964196605.1 uncultured Acidimicrobiia bacterium | reverse complement strand
GGAATGAGCGACGCGTTCATCACGTTTCGCTCACGGTAGAGCTCCAGCTGCTCTGCAACGCTGATACCCTTGGCGGCGGCTCTTCCGGCCACAAACCGCATGAACATCGGCGTCTCGATCTGATCGGCGTTGATGGCGTTGACACGTATCTGGTGATGCCCCAGCTCCACCGCAGCCACACGCACAGCCTGCAGGAGGGCCGCCTTGCTGCCGCCGTAGGCGACCGCCTCCCGTCCCGGCGCCAGGGCGGCTTTCGACACCGATGCGACAATGGACCCGCCGATACCCTGTCGCTCCATTACGCGGGCTGCCTCGCGCATGGCCAGAACCGCGCCCAGGTAGTGGACCTCGAGCTGACGGACCAGATCGGACCGGTCGACGGCGGTAATCTCGGCAAACCGTGGTGCCGTCCCGGCGGCGTAGAACAGGGCGTCGATGCCCCCAAACTCGATGACCGCCGTCTCGAAGAGCTCTCGCAGGGAGGCTTCGTCGGTCACGTCCGTCTGTACCCCGATGGTTTGCATCGGTGCCACCTGGGCGATCTCATCTGAGGTCTGGATCGCTGCGGTCTCGTCGAGATCGGCGATCACTACCGTGGCGCCTTCGCGGGCAAAGCGCTGTGCCGCCGCGCGGCCGATGCCGCTGCCGCCACCGATGATGACCACGATGTGTCTGGCAACTAGGAGAGTCTCGCGTTCGCGTTTGATGCTCTCCTCGATCTTCCTGCGCTCGAGTGGCCAATGCTCGAACTGGAACACTTCATCTTCGGCTATGAACTCGAAGGCGTCGATCGCCTCGGCGTTCTCGATGCTGGCCATCCCGGCCCGGTAGCAGGCATTGGCTGTGCGGGCGCTCTTCTTGTCCTTGAACGCCGTGATCATTCCCAGCCCCGGCACCAAGAGGACCTTGGCCCAATCAGTCAGTGGATCCTGCTGGTCCGCATACCGTTGGTGATACTGGAGGTAGTCGGCTCGGGCGTCCGCGATGCGCGTCCGCGCTTCATCGACCAGAGTGTTCTCCGCCGCACTCAAGTCGAGCGGCAGCCAGATGGGGAGGCGGCCGGCCCGCAGGATGTGCTCCGGCGTGGTCATGCCCCGCTGTGACAGTTCACCAAAGCGTTCGCTGCCGAGGCGCGCCAGCACGGCTTCCGAGTCGTCGAAGTGCAGAATGACCCGTTCGTCCTGAGACAGCGCACCGCGAATGGCCGGCAACAGCGCGGTGGCCAGTCGCCGCCTGGCGGTAGCGGACTGCGCCGGAACTACTACTGGACCCAGCACGGTCGAGCCTCGGTCGAGGGAGGCGATGTGGTCTTCGATACGATTCACCACCTCGTAGAGCCGCGAGTAGCACTCTTCGACCGTGTCTCCCCAAACCACCAATCCATGATTTGCCAGGATCAATCCTTTGGCATCGTCGGGGATCGCGTCCAGTTCGCGGATGACCGACTCGGCCAGAGGGAAGCCCGGGCGGACATAGGGCACGAAATGCATCGTCCCGCTGAACAACTCGGCAACGAGAGATCGGGCCTTCGCTTCGGCGATGTTGGTGAGGCTCATCGTGGCGATGTCGTGCGTGTGTACGATGACCCGGTAGGGGAGGATCGAGTGGAGTGGGGTCTCGACGCTGGGCATCGGCTGGTCTGGCTCGAGCATGCATTCGGCCAGGAATCGCATCATGGCCTCGTCGCTCATGGTGGTACGGCCGCTCAATCCGGCCAAACGGGGCATCGACAATCTGGTAAAGCCCGATCGATCGATGGTGCGAAGGTCGGTCCCACTGCCTTTGACTAGTAGCTGGTTGGAGTCACCATCAGGTGCCTCCACCTTGATGGAGGTATTCCCACCCCCAGGCTGGACGAGGGCCTCTTCGTGTCCCACGAGGTTGGAGAGATGGACGATTTGATCCAGTGCATCGGCGGACGCGGGCGGACCGCCACCCCATTGGTTTTTCAATGGTGCCTCCCAGGCAGGCGAGTTCCAAGGTCAAGGACAGGTGTGGCGCCCGGTTAGGCGCAAGACCAGTGCTAGGGTGTCTTGCTTGACAGCGTGAACCCCTCTCCCTGAGCCAGGCTACGCGATGGGAAGCAGGCGCGAGGAGTCCGGTCGGGTTGCTGATGGTGCAACACGATTTGGGCCGTTTGGATTGTGCCCACACCACGTGATACCTGGCACAGTAGCCACGGGGTCACGAAAGCGATATCGAGGGCTTCCGCGGCCAACAGTTGTGTAGTGTCATCGGTATCGCCGGTAAGATACAGGCGGCGGCCCCGCCACTCGATAATATAGGAATAGTGCTCCGTTGCCGAATGCGGCGTCCGGAGCGGGATGATGGTGAATTGACCAACCGATACCTCTGAGCCGAGAGGAATGACGCGGTCCGCCGGCAAGAGGTCGGTGACCTCGCGCGGTCCAACGATTTCCCAGCCGGTGGTGAGGAACGAATCCGGATCGAAGTGGTCGTCGTGGCGGTGCGTGATGACCGCCACTACCCGACCTGGCGGCCGGACGTCGGCCAAGTCGTACGTCATGTAGCCGAACGCGCCGGACTGGTACGGGAGGTCGGTCACCAGCGAGACTGTGCCATCTGAAATGACGAACCCGGCGTTGCCGACGAAGCGGATGTCGAGTGTGTCGGCGGCTGTAAAGGCAACTGCAAGCAACAGGAGAGGTCCCACGGTTGCTCCTAGATGGTATGCATCAGGGTTGATCCTGGTAGTACACCAGGGCGGCGCCATTCGGGTCGTACACGCCGAGGACGGTCGTAGCTGTCATGGGTCGAGCGGTAGGAGGAGGTTAATGCGCCCGGAGGGACTTGAACCCCCAACCCCTTGGTTCGAAGCCAAGTGCTCTATCCGATTGAGCTACGGGCGCAGGGTGAGGAATATGGTAGCGCAGTGAGGGCGGCGGAAGTGACGCCAGCGGGGGCGGCGAGCGGAGCGGGGGCAGCGAGGGCAGCGAATGGTTGAACGGACGGGTCCGGGGTCATGTCTGTCCGGATGCCGGGTTTTCATTAGTATGAGATATGACCGAACGTCTTTTCAGCCTGTCGAGGACTACGCTGCCCATGCTTGCGGCTGGGTTGTTGGGGGCCTGCGGTCAACCCAGGGCGTCATCAGTGCCCGTGCCCACTGGTTGCCCGCTGGTGGCGTCAGCCGATTCGACGGACTCGGCCTGGCCGCTCAGTATCGCCATGGGACCCGACCTCTACCCGGTGGTGCTCTCGGAACCTGGTTTTCCCGCGACACGGCCCCAACGATTCACGACCCACCAGGTCAGTGAAACGCTGATTCGTCTGGATTGTCGTGGAGACGCGGTGCCGGGCCTCGCCTCGACTTGGGTGGTCGACAGCAGCGGATACTTCTGGACCTTCACGCTCCGGCGGGGTGCCCGGTTCAGTGATGGCACGGCCGTGAGCCTGGCTGATGTATCTCGATCGTTCGCCGAAGTGGGTACTCCGAGGCCTTGGGCAGGGAACAGCGGGATGCTGGTCGGCTGGGCCGGGATCAGCCGGGCCAGGCTCCTGGGTGACACCGCCATCGTTCTGGAATTCGCCGATCCCAGGCGAACGGTGCCGCCGGTGTTGGCTCACCCGGCGTTGGTGACGATCAAACAGACGGCCGGTGTTGCCCTGGGGAGCGGCGCCTTCCAACTCACGGCTGCCGCCGAAGGTCGAGTTCGTCTGGCAGCGGAGGGCGGTGTTGCCACGTCACTCACGATCGTGAGCGGCGATCTGCGTGATGCGCTCGACGCCGGCGTCGATGTGATCGTGACGCGAGACCCACGCACGTTGAGCTACGCCGCCGGCTTGAAGGAAT
Organism: uncultured Acidimicrobiia bacterium; assembly: GCA_964196605.1. Taxonomy (GTDB): domain Bacteria; phylum Gemmatimonadota; class Gemmatimonadetes; order Gemmatimonadales; family GWC2-71-9; genus N074bin45. Next base: position 18,668 of record CAXMUQ010000091.1, on the reverse strand, counting down.
ACACAAGGATCCCCCTTTCCTGGGCCGACCAATACGTGTTGGTCACGCCCGACGCGGCACATGATCCACTGACGATCTCCCAGGACGCGTTGCGGTTGGAGCATATCGTGAGGGTGTCGGCTCGATCGCCGGTTACGGGAGAAAGGACTCCGTGGTGGCGCCACGTCGATCACTGTAGCCTGGTAGGGCCGGATCGGCGTGCGGTGGCAACGACCCGTTCGCGATTGGTGTACCACGCGGCCGACCCGGTGGCACGCAGCCTCGCCGAGCGTCTGGTTGCGGTTGCGGGTACCGAGCGACAACTCATAGCGGTTGGTTTGGTTACCGAACAGTTCCGCACCGCTATCCGCGCCGGGAGTGATTGGGGATACATCGTTCGACTTCCTACCCTTCCGCTGGCACCATGCCTGGTGGCTGACCAGCTTCTGGAGTACGCCCCTTGGCTGGAGTTGTCCGGTGGGACCACGAGGCTTACGGCGTTGGTCGAGATTCGATCGCACGCAGTCGTCCGGTCGCCCCGCGTCGTTGGCCGGGTTGAACTCGACTGGCAAGGGGCATTGGTGATTGTGCCCAGGCCAAGTGGCGGTGACCGATGAGCCTTCGTGCCAGGCTGGTGCTGGCTTTCGCTCTGGTCGCTCTGACGCCATTGATGATTATTGGCGTGGGTCTTCGGTTGGAGCTGGACCGTCGGCTGGTGCAGGATTTCGAGACACGGGCTGATGCCAAGGTCGCTGCCGTGATGGGAGAGATGACCCGAGCGTCGACCAGGGTGACACGCCAGTTGGCGGTACTGGTCACGGCACTAGAGGATGACAACCAATTGCGGCGAGCGCTGACTCGCCCCAACGGCTCCGACGCCGGCTACCTCATCGACTACGCCGCCCGTCACATGGCGCTCACCGGCCTGGCCCTCCTGAGGCTGGAGGACGACGCCGGACGCATAGTCAGTTCCGGTCATTTTTCCGGAGAGGCGGGACGGTCTACCGGTGGCGCTACCGACTCCCTGGTGGCTGGTGCCCCGGCGATCACTCTGCTGACGACCAGGGCAGCCGGTGGCGACTTGCTGGTAGTGGCACGAACCGACTCGATTACCGTGGCCGGGAGGAAGTACCATGTCGTAGGTGGTCTCCTAGTAGATTTTGTGGCCTTGGGCTCAATGGTTGGTGACGACCGACTCGAGTTGGAGGGGCCAGGGAGGCAAGGCTCTCAGGATCCTGGTGTGCCGGCTGTCCACCAGGCCGGTTTCTCTGTCGTTATTGTGGGGGATGCCGCTCCCGCGACCGTGGAACATGCGCGTGTCGTCGTTTCGGCCGAGTTGAAGCCGCTCCAGACACTGCTGCGGCGGGTCGACTTGTGGCTGGGACTGGGGTTTGGGGTGACCGGTCTGGCGGTGTTGCTCGCCTCGTGGATGGTGGCCAACATGGTGAGCAAGCCGCTGGCCGATCTGGCCGAGCAAACCGCCCGCGTAGATCTTACCAATCTCGACGTCGACTTCAGCAGCGACCGCTCCGATGAGGTGGGACAATTGTCCGACTTGCTGAGCGACATGGTCAGGCGGCTCAAGGTGAGCCGCGAACGATTGACCGCCGCAGAGCGCCGGGCCACTATCGGGGACGTGTCACGCCAGTTGACTCATGACATCAAGAACGGATTGACGCCTATCAGAAACGTGGTGACCCACCTGAGCGAAGTGGCGATCGATGAACCGGAAACCATGGCGCTAACGTTTCGCGAACGGCAGCAAACGCTCGATTCCAGCATCGCGTACCTCGACGCGCTGGCCCAAAACATGTCTGGCCTGACGCCGGCCATGCGGCGAGCCCCCTGTGATCTGAACGCCGCGCTCCGGGAGTCGGCACACCAGGGACACGGCCAGGTGCGCCTCGATCTCGACGACCGTGACCCGGTAGTGCAGGGTGATCCCGTGGCCCTGCGCCGGGTGTTTCAGAATCTGATCGGCAATGCCATCGACAGCGTGGGAGGTAGTGGCGTGGTGATGGTTACTTCCGAAGTAGCGATGGACGCGGCCGGCGTACCCACCGGAAGAGCCACGGTCCAGGACGATGGACCCGGGATGACCAACGAACAGCTCGACCGCGCTTTCGCCGAGTGGTACACCACCAAGGAGGAAGGCACCGGCCTGGGGCTCCCCATCGTCCGCCGGCTGGTGCTCGACCTGGGCGGGAAACTGAGGGTGGAGACGGCTCCCGGACGGGGCACCCGGGTAATCGTGGAGCTGCCGCTCGTCTCCAACTCCGACGAGCATTCGGCATGACCACGGTACTCATCGTGGATGATGTGATGTCGATGGCCGAGCAGTACGCCTACGACCTGCAACGGTTGGGAGGGTACGAAACGCTGACGGCTAGTTCGGGCGACGAGGCGCTCGAACGACTGCGGCGTGAGGCCATCGACTGCGTTATCCTCGATCTCGAAATGCCGGGCGTCGACGGGTTCCAGGTTTTGCGGACGATGCAACGGCGCGGCATTCTGGTCCCGGTAATCGTCTACACCGGAACCGGCAGCTACGACCGGTGCATCGAAGCCATCAACCTCGGTGCCTACGGATTCATCGACAAGGCCGAACCGATGGCGCGCGTGGTCCAGGAAGTAGAGAACACTCTCGAACGACGGCGCCTGAAGGGTGAGGTGGCGGCATTGCGGCGCGAACTCGGTGCCGACAGCGCTATCGTGGGAACCAGCGATCCCATCGAGGGCTTACGCAAGGCCATCGCCAGGGTGGCGCCGATTCCGAGTCCAGTGCTCATAGTCGGTGAGAGTGGCTCCGGAAAAGAACTGGTCGCCCGGGAAGTACACCTGCGGAGCCAGGCGAGTCGCGGACCGTTCATCGCCATCAACAGTGCCGCGCTCCCCGAGCACTTGGTGGAGAGCGAATTGTTCGGGCACGAGCGTGGCGCCTTCACCGGGGCCGACAAGTTGCGCAAAGGCGCCTTCGAGTCGGCGTCCAAGGGTTCGCTGTTTCTCGATGAGATCGGTGAACTCCCATTGGCGACCCAGGCGAAGTTGTTGCGGGTCCTGGAACAGCGCACCGTTACCCGTGTCGGCGGGACCAAGGAGGTCGAAGTCGATGCCCGCGTCATAGCCGCAACTCATCGATCACTGGATGATGACGTTACCCAGGGCCGGTTCCGCCAGGACCTGTTGTTCCGCCTCAACGTGCACATCCTCGAAGTGCCGCCGCTCAGGGACCGTCGATCCGACATTCCAGCGCTGGCCAGCCACCTGCTGGAGGGTATGTGTGAACGCTTCGGAATCCGACTGAGAACGCTGACGCCCGAGGCGCTGGCGGCGCTGGAGGAGTACCATTGGCGCCGCAACAACGTCCGGGAATTGCGCAATGTCATCGAGCGAATGGTGATCGCCTCGGATGACGATTCTCTCGGCGTCGACGCGGTGCCGGGAGAGATTAGTTCGGCGAGGGCAGCGGGGCAGCAGGGTGGCGAGGCCGGTTACCAGGAACTCAAGGCGGAGGCGGAGCGACGGATCGTTATTGACGCGCTCGCTAGACACGATGGACACGTCAGCAACACGGCGGAGGCGCTGGGGCTGGCAGACCATGCCAGTTTGTTGAAGATCATTCGGAGGTTGGGGATCAAGAGGGTCTAGTTCTATCTGCCAAGTGTCCCATTGGACACATCGAGGCTTCTTGGCACGTGTCCGTCAGGACACTGTGAGTCACTGTCGAGGCCTCTTTAGTTTCTGTAACCCAATCTGACATAACAAGTTACAGCGGTGGTCTGGAATTCTTTCCCGTGGCCGTCTGATTGCCTTCTCCTATGGGTGCGAGTCCAACATCCATGCGTCCCACGAGGGCGCCACAAAGGGAGGAAGCCATGCGATTCGAACTGACTGAGAGCAACCGACAGGGGATGTCGGGCACGGCGGTCATCCTGGGGTTGATAGTGGTGGGATCGGTAGTGGCCTTTGGCTGCAGCGGTGGGGATGATCCATCGTCGATCCGGCAAACGAGGGAGACCCCGGTACGACCCGCGTCGATCACCACGGAAAGGCCCACAGTGACACCGGCAGTGACGGACGTGCCAACAACCAGTAGCACAATCGAGACTGTAGTGCCGCCCAAGACCGTCGTTCCAGCCAACGTGACCTTCGCCGACGGCGAGGCCGCCTACCGGGCTCGCGACTACGACAGGGCAACGGTGCTGTACGAGGCCTACGTCGAGCGCAAGCCGTCGAACGCCTGGGGACATTACATGCTCGGGCTGTCGGCAAGGAAGTCGGGCGATTTGTCTCTTGCCGTCGAAGCGTTCGATGAGGCGCTGAGCCTGGACCCCAACCACATCAAGAGTCATTTCAACCTGGGCCGGGTGCTGCTCGACCTCGGCGAACCCGAGTTGGCCCTGTCAGAGTTTGAAGCCGGCCTGGAACTGGAACCTGGAGTTGCGGAAGGGTACCGGCTGGTTGGTCGGGCGTACCAGGAACTGGAAGACACGGACTCGGCGCTCGAGGCCTATCGCGAGGCGCTGGTTCTCGATGAGCAAGACGCCTGGTCGATGAACAACATGGGGCTTCTACTGATCAAGGCGAGCCGCAGCGTGGACGCCATCGGTCCACTGGCCCGCGCCGGCCAGTTGCGCGACGACCTTGCTGTAGTGCGCAACAACCTGGGGATGGCGTTAGAACTGACCGGTCACTTCGGTCAGGCCACCCAGGCCTACCAGGACGCGTTGACCATCGACCCCGGCTATCACAAGGCCGCGGAGAACCTGGAACGCGTCAAAGCGGTAGAAGGCGGCCCCGGCCAAGAGCCAGTCGACCTAGATAGCGCCGCCCAGGAATTCGGCGACAGCATTGCCGCCTGGCGTGCCCCGGACTTGGGAGAATTGGTGCCGGAGTTCGACTCACTCCCCATCGTGCGGGATACGGTGGATGAGGTGGTAGCCGGGAGTTGGCGTTAGGCCGAGGGCGTAGTCACCATCGTGGTGTAGGAGGGCTAAGAGGGCCAGTACGTTTTTTCCCTCTTAGCCCTCTTTTCCCTCTTAGCCCTCCCTCCGAACCTAGAGCGCTACCTCATCCAGCCCCGCAACAACATCCTCATAGCACATCACCATCCGATCCTTATGGGTCCGAAAACTCAAGACACAGATCCGGATCACGAACCGGTCCTCAAGCATCGTTCCCGTGAGGTACACTCGGCGGCGGCGGTTGACGGCGTCGAGCAGGGAACGGGTCGCCCTGTTGGCTTCCTCGAACGACCAGCCCGGCCGCATGACCCCGAATGCCGTGACCGTCAGCTGGGGCCGCGCCAGGATCTCCAGACCTTCAACCTGTTCCAGTTTGCCGGTGATCCACTGCGACAGATCCAGTTTTTCGTCCAACGTTCGGGCGAACACGTCGACCCCATGCATCTTGATCGGGAGCCACACGCCGAGCCCGCGAAACGGGCGGGACAATTCGGGTGATATTTCGCAAAAGTCGACCAGGTCGGCGTTTTCCTGGATGGAGGGCATGTAGTCGGCGGACACGCTGTGGGCTTGGACCAGCGCCTGCCGATCCTTCACCAGGAGAGACCCGGTGCCGTAGGGCACGAACAAGCCTTTGTGAGGATCGAGAGACATCGAATCAGCCCGTTCCAATCCCGCAAGTCCCTGGCGACCTCTTTCGGTCAAGACGAAAAACCCTCCGTACGCCGCGTCGACGTGAAACCACATGTTCTCTTGCTCCGCGAGATCAGCCAACCCGGAGAGATCGTCCACTGCCCCCGTATTGGTTGTCCCCGCCGACCCGATGATCAGGAACGGTTGATACCCCTCTTGCCGGTCACTTGCGATGCGATCTGCGAGCGCGTCAATGCGAATGCGGAATTCCCCATCCGTTGGCACGCAGCGGACGTTGGCCGTTGGGAACCCGGCCAGAAGTGCCGCTTTGTGTACCGAATGATGGACCTGGTCGGAAGTGTAGATGGTGCCCCGGAGGAAATCGTCGGGCAAGTGCTTGCGGCGCGCGGTGACCACCGCCGAGAGATTGGCAAACGACCCTCCGGATGTCAGGAAGCCCCCGGCGGATTCCGGGTAACCGACCATGTCGCAGAACCAACGGACGACGTTGGCCTCGAGTTGGGCCAACCCCGGGGCGGCGGCCCACACCCCGACATAACGGTTGATGGAATCGGCGATGAGGTCTGCGACGGCTGTGTGAAACAGCCCCCCGCCGGGAATGTATGCCAGGTACCCTGGACCGTTCGCAGTGAGACTGGTGTGGGCGACCCGAAAGATTTCGTCGAACAGCGCTTCGAACGCCTGGCCTTCTCTGGGTATCGATTCGCGGAGGGACAGGGCGAGGGCCTCACCTCCGGTAGTGTCGGACGCGGGTTGCTCCGGCAGCGATTCGATGTGTGGGACAATCCGGGCCATGGCGTGCTCGATCATGGCGCGCATGGTGTGGGCGGACAGCTCTAGCGGGTGCTCAGGATTTCCGAGCGGCGAGGATTGGTCGGTCATCCGTGTAGCATAGCACGCTCGAGGGCACAGTGGCTCCTTTCGGTGCCCTGCCGTGGGCGGTTACGTTGCCGGCTCCACGGGGCTTGTTACCTGATGCGGCTACGAGGAGAGAATCGATGGGATCGCACGGCTTTGTTGGTCGACTCAAGCACCGGCTGCGATTGGATTTCATCGAGCGTAAGGTGGGGCCGGCCTTTGCCACCGGGCAGATCGCGTTTGCTGAAGCCCGTTTTCTTGGAGACCTGGTTGCAGGACTGACCGCGCCAGGCCCGATCATCGAGATAGGCACACTCTTTGGCTGGTCCACTACTGTCATGACGTTGCGCAAGGCGCCTGATCGTCTGCTGGTGACTGTCGACAACTATGCCTGGAATCCTGCCCAACTGACCCGCGAGCAGCACCTTGCCCTGACTCGCGCCATCCTGGCTGATGCTGTGCAAACCGGCGAGGTGGAGATGGTCGTGCAGGACAAGGACGAGTTCTACCGGTCCTACGACGGCCCTGCACCGTCTCTCGTTTTTCTCGACGCGGATCATTCCTACGAGGCCACAGCCGCCGACATCGAATGGGCTCGGTCCGTCGGAGCCGAGGTCGTCTGCGGGCACGACTATCAGCCTGATTGGCCGGGTGTGATACAGGCGGTCGACGAGGCCGGCGGGTGGGCCCAGAAGGTCGCATCCTTGTGGGTGCTCGACTCGCACGGCCTTCGCTGACCTCGCCCCGCTTTCGTCTCTGGAGCTCCCATGCCCTCCCCACATGACGCCCTGAAATCATGGTTTCTCGGACCACGAGCCGAGAACGCCGACCTGTTCGAGCGCCTTATCACGGAGGCGCTACGGGATCACGTGTTCTGGCGGCGGAACTATCACCCGGAAGACGGCATCACCATTCGTGAACTCGACAAGCGGAGCGTCGGTTACGAGGAAGCTGTTGCCACGCTGACGCAGGAGTTGATGGGCTTGCTCGCCGAATTGAAACGTGATGTCCCGTTTTTCAGCGGCCGGTACAAGGGGCACATGGCGTATCAGCAGACGATCGCTTCGCAGATCGGATATTTCGCTGCCATGCTGTACAACCCCAACAACGTGTCACCCGACGCTGCCCCGGTGACCACGCGGCTGGAGCAGGAGGTGGCGCAGCAGATGGCCGAAATGGTCGGCTACGACCGCGACCGGGCCTGGGGTCACCTGACATCGGGTGGAACCGTGGCCAACTTCGAGGCGCTGTGGATTGCGCGGAACGTGCTGTACCTCCCGATCGCGGCTGCGGGAGCGGCCCAGTCACTGGGACTCGATCTCGAAGTGCGGCTCCCCGACAGTTCCAGCGCCGACCTTGCCCAACTCGACCTGAGCCAACTGCTGAACATCGCCAACGGCGACGTGCTTGATATGTGGGAGCGGTTGTGGCAGATGGCGCCGCGGGAGGACATGTCTCGTGCCTTGGCACAACACTCATTGGGGACCGCAGGCTACCAAGACTACGGTCGGCGTCTGGCGGCCGAGTATGGTGACTCACTGCCTGATACCGTCGTCTTGGTTGCGGCCACGGCGCACTACTCCTGGGAAAAGATCGTCCGGGCGCTGGGCATAGGATCGAACCAATTGGTGTACGTCCCGGTGGATGACAACTATCGCATGGACCCGGAGGCCCTTTGGGATCGGCTGGAGGCTCTTCACGCACGCCGCGCTCCCGTATTGGCGTGCATAAGTGTGTGTGGCACCACCGAAGAAAGCGCGGTGGATCGCCTCGACCGGGTGCTGGAGGTTCGAGCGCGCGCCGAGCAGGAACTTGGCGTCACGTTCCATGTGCACTCGGATGCTTGTTATGGCGGGTACGCCGCTTCGGTCACCCGCGGACCGGATGGGAGCCGGCGGACCGGCCAGGAAATTAGGGATTCACTGGGTGAGGATTGGCCGAGTGACCAATGGGTCCAGTCGATGGTGGCGCTGGCTGGCGCAGACTCGGTTACCATCGATCCGCACAAGTTGGGCTACATACCCTACCCCGCCGGCGCCATTCTGCTGAAAGACCGCAGGGCCCGCGAGTTGGTCGCGGTCGATCCGCCATACCTGGCCCCAGCCGGACAGGCCAAAGGCACGGAACAGGAGTACCTCGGTCGCTTCATCTTCGAGGGCTCCAAGCCCGGCGCCGCAGCTGCCGCGGTGTGGCTCAGTCACAAGGTCCTGCCGCTGGACGAATCGGGGTACGGCTTCTTGATCGGGCGCACGGTGATCGGAGCTCGGCGGTTGTATGAAGCGTTGGCCCGCCACGATTTCTCTCCGTTCAGGATCATCCTGTTGCCGGAGCCGGACATAAACATCGTGTGTTATCTGTTGCACCATCCGCTGTTGGAGACCCTGGAGGCGGTGAACGCTTTGAACGAAGGCATCTATCAAGCCATGTCGGTCGGTGAGGGCGTGGATCCGGAATACATCATTACCCGGACTCGGTTTCAGACGCCAATGTACGACAGGGCTGTTGATCCGCTGCTTGACCAGTTGGGGGTAGCCACGCCGGCCGAGTGGGTGGCGGCCGGCAAGGAAGGCCTGGTAGTATTGCGTTCTACCGTCATGGACCCGTTCCTGGCAGACCCGCCGCCGGGCCCCGACCACATCTCGGGTTTTGTCGACGCGCTGGCGAGGGTAGGGGCAGCCTCACTCGCCAGTGTTTGAAGTCGCCTTCATCAGGGCTTGATTCGACGTTCAGCTGACCACGGGGTATATTCGATTGTTCTGCTTGATGGAGGTATGCGGTCATGAGCCATACGCCCGTTACCTACGGACGCCAGGAGGTAGCCGACATCTTGGCCCAGCTACGCCGAGATGTCCCTCCCACGTGCCCCCGGTGTAAGGTCGAGTTGGTCCAGCCGGACCCCGAACCCGCTATTGAGCAAAAGGTGTTCGAGGCGTACTGTCCCAAGTGTCTGCATTGCCTGTTTCTCCGCCGCGATGTGGCGGAGCCGGGCAGCGGTGACTAGGTGCCCCACTCGAACGCCTGTTTCCTCAGGTGGCAACTCTCTATCTCACTTCTGATGGCAGCGGCGACGATCCCCGGAGGAGCCCGGGTGGCGACGGCGCAGGCCATAGAACCCGATACCTCTCGTATTGCGGCGCGCCGGTTGTTGGTCAGGGCTCCTCTGCTGAAGGACAGCATGACGGTGGTCGAGGAAACGGAATACATGGAGGAGGTGATCGCCTTCTTCAGCGCTATTGCGGCGCGGGACTCGGCGGTGCGCATCCGCTCCGGGCGAGACGCGGTCCGGGCGCTCGAGGATTTGCTGGTGCCGGACAGCGTGAACGTACTTCTCCAGTCCGACCCCCCGGGATTCCCGGTGCGGTTCCATCGGATTTCTGATGGCCCCGAATCGGTCCAGCAAGTGACTACCGATTCACTGCTGAAGCTACCTGCTGGCCTTTACCGGTTCGGATTCTTCAACAACGCCACCGGAGAGATACGGCAGCAGGGCAGAGTGTGCCTGGACGACTGTCGAATCCGCTGGCGATTCTAGAGCCTCGCCTAGGCTAGTTCCCGCAGCATGCTCTCGAGGTCGGTAAACTTTACCCGCGGCCGACCGGCTTGCTCACCCCGCTCCAGCTCCCTGGCATCCAGCCGTTGCCAGTCATGGTAGCCGATGACTTGCGGTTGCCGTTCACGAACCAGGGATGCGGCGGATGCCGGGTCGGCGGCCGTGGGAGCGAAGGCGTGATGGGCGCCGGCGTCTTCGATCATGGCGTCAGCCGTCGCCTTCCCGTCAGGCTTGTTGGTGCCGATGACGCCGCTGGGTCCGCGTTTGATCCAACCGCAGACGTACATACCTGGAAGATGATTCCCGTCGTCACCGATTACGCGGCCACCTTCATTGGGAACAATGCCACGCCAGTCGTCGAACGGTACCCCGGCAAGCGGGACACCCCGGTAGCCGACTGAACGGAACACCAAATCGACCGGAAGGGTTTGACGAATGTCGGTCGCGACGGCCTTGAGCCGGTCCTCGTTCTGTTCGAGCCGGTTTCTGACGATGCGCATGCCGCCTACTCCGCCGGCACCGTCATCGAGCAGGGCCGTTGGTGAAACGAGAAACCTGAGTATCAAACGCCGCGGCTTCCCTTGGGGTGGCGTTGCGGCAATGTTCTGGAGGATCTTGAGCTTCCGAGTCAGGTCGCGGTCTGCCGTGCCTTCCACCATTTGTTGGCTGAGGGGATCGAGCGCCACTTCGTTGGCCAGCGCTACCGCGTCGGCACCTTCGAGTTGGCCCAGTTCTCTGACCTCAGGGTTGGTGAACGCCGCCTGCGCCGGCCCGCGCCGCCCCAGCATGACCACCTCTCGCACCTTGCTCTCGCGCAGGGCCTCCAGGGCGTAGTCGGCGATGTCTGTTCGAGCCAATTCATCGGGTGTCCGGCATAGAATTCGGGCCACATCCACCGCCACGTTCCCGACCCCGACGACCGCCACCCGCTCGGCGGAAAGGTCGAACCGGCAATGACGGAAGTCGGGGTGCCCGTTGTACCAGGCCACGAACTCCGTTGCTGGATGGCTACGCTCGAGGCCCTCACCGGGGATGCCCAGCTCCCGATCAGTCTGGGCGCCTGTGGCAAAGCACACTTGGTGATAGTGGCGGCGAAGATCTTCCAACTCGATGTGTTTGCCGTATTCGACGTTGCCGTAAAATCGAAACGCGTCATTACGGGCCACTCGGTCGAAGACGCGCACGACTTGCTTGATCTTCTGGTGGTCGGGGGCGACGCCGTAACGAACCAAACCGAACGGAGCTGGGAGGCGCTCGAACATATCGACCGATACTCCCCCTTCGAGTACCTTGAGCAGGCGCTCGGCCACATAGAACGCGGCTGGACCAGACCCGATGATGGCAACTCGCAAGGGCTGGGGTAGGGTGCCTGGTGTCGTCACGGTGAGACTCCGGGGGGTTGGATGGGCAGGAACATAAATTGGAAACTGGAAATTGGAAATCGGGGAGAGCGAGCCTTGCGCTGATGCGATTCCCCGATTCACTTCGTCCCTGAACGAGATAACGACTATGGGGCCTTCCGACATCGAAGTGGTTCTGGAGGCGGTCATCGTGGCCGTCACCGACAATGAGCCACGCATTTTGACGCTGCGGTCGTCGAGTCACGACGATGCGCTTCCCGGCCTGCCGTCCGGCGCGCTCGACATCGCCCACGATCGCACTCTCGATCGCGGCCTCAGGCGATGGATCCGCGATCAGGCCGGGATCGACGTGGGCTACGTGGAACAACTCTACACCTTCGGCGACCGGTTCCGACATCCAGCCGAACGCGATGGCGGACCTCGAATCCTGTCAATCGCCTACCTGGCTCTGGTCCGGGAGGAACAAACATCCGCCGGGGCTGCTTGGTGGCCGTGGTACCGGTTTCTGCCGTGGGAAGACCATCGGGATGGCAAAGCTGGTGTGGTTGCCGGCGTTATCGCGCCGGCATTGAAGACTTGGATCGCGGGGGCCGAGTCAGAAGCCGATCAAAACCAACGGGCAGAGCGAGCGGGCGTGGCGTTCGGACTCGACGAAACCCCCTGGGATCCGGTTCGTGTGCTCGATCGCTACGAACTCCTCTACCAACTTGGTCTGATCGACGAAGCCCGCCGGGCGGACGAGGGAGAATCCTCCCCGATACTCCCGGGTGGCTCGATGGTGTTCGACCATCGACGCATCGCGGCATCGGCCTTGTCCCGACTCCGTGGGAAGTTGTCCTATCGACCGGTGGTATTCGAACTCCTCCCCGAGACGTTTACCCTGCTCACCCTGCAGAAACTGGTCGAGGCGTTGAACGGTGTCCGCCTCCACAAGCAGAATTTCCGGCGGGTGGTGGAGCGCGGTGGACTGGTCGAGGGCACCGGCCGCCGGTCCCACAGCGGTGGCCGGCCGGCCGAGTTGTACCGCTTCAGGCGTGAGGTGCTCAGGGAACGTCCACGGCCTGGCTTCGGGCTCCCTGCCCGGGGCTGATCTCCCACCGCCATCAGCCTTGCCAACCAGCCTCGACCGGTTATACTCCATATGAGTGCTATTATGCTCATTGTGAGTATATCTACCAAGGAGGCGGTTGACCATGGCCATTGATCCCGCTGTCGCCGCCAGGCTGAGCGGCGTCGTTCCCGAAATCGAGTTTGAGACCGTAGCAGGGTTGATCGCGGATATCACCCGGCTCAAGGCGGAGCGGAACGCCATCGTCTTGGCGCACAACTACATGGTTCCCGAGATTTTTCACGGCGTTTCGGATCTGAGTGGGGATTCCCTGGAATTGGCCCGCATGGCCGCCGATACCGACGCTGATGTAATCGTGATGGCGGGAGTTCACTTCATGGCGGAGACAGCCAAGATCGTGAGTCCCCAGAAAACGGTGTTGATCCCTAGTCTGGAAGCTGGGTGCTCACTGGCCGAATCGATCACCGGTGCCGACGTTCGTCACCTCCGGGAGCAGTATCCCGGAGTACCGGTCGTGACCTACGTGAACACGTCGGCCGACGTGAAAGCGGAATCGGACGTGTGTTGCACCTCATCCAACGCAGTTCAGGTAGTGGAATCCCTCGGCGTAGACCGGGTGATCTTCCTGCCTGACCGGTACCTGGGTCAGTACGTCGATTCGCAAACCGACGTCGAGATCATCTTGTGGGACGGCACATGTGTGGTGCACGAACGGTTCACGGCGGATGAGTTGCGGGAGTATCGGAGCGCCATGCCCGACCTCGACATCATCGCGCACCCTGAATGCCCTCCCGACGTATTGGCTGAGGCCGACTTCGTCGGCTCGACATCGGGGATGATCAACTGGGTGGGTGAGCATCAGCCACGGCGAGTCATGATGGTGACGGAATGCTCGATGAGTGACAACGTTGCCGTGGAACACCCTGATATCGAGTTCATCCGGCCGTGTCATCTCTGCCCTTACATGAAAATGATCACGCTGGAAAACATCCGTTCATCTCTCGAAACGATGCTTTACCCTGTCGAAATCGATCCGGCCATGGTGGTCAAGGCTCGCCGCGCGGTCGATCGGATGCTGGCGGTCAACGCCGCCCGTGTGACGGTAGCCTTGCGCGCGTGAGCGGGCTCGAGGTGGACCGGATCGAGTATTGTCCCCCGATAGTGGTCGGTGGCGGGGTCGCAGGCATGACGACTGCACTGGGCCTCCCCGAGGCGGTGCTTCTGACGGAGGGGTCCTTTGCCCGCGACGGATCGACGGCGCTGGCGCAGGGTGGTATCGCGGCCGCGCTGGGGCCGTCGGACTCACCGGAACTGCACGCCGCGGACACCAGGGGCGTGTCTTGCGGATTGACGGTTGACGGTCCGGTGCGGGTGCTGACCGAGGCGGCTCCCGGGCGTATCGAGTGGTTGGAGCAATTGGGCATGCGGTTCGATCACGCGCCTGACGGGACACTGGCGCTCGGATGCGAGGCCGGCCACCAACAGCGCCGTATCGTCCACGCCGGGGGTGATGCCACCGGTGCCGAGTTGGCTCGCGCCATGGGTGAGGCGGTGAGGGAGAAGGGGACCGTCGAAGTGTTGGAGGGCGTTACCGTCCTCGATCTGGTCCGGTCCCGCGGGAGCGTCGTTGGTGTGCTCGCCAGACAGTGCGACGCATCAGTGACACTGATGCTGGCGCCGGCGGTGATTCTGGCTACGGGTGGCGTTGGCCGGGTTTATTCACGGACCACCAATCCAGTCAGCGCTTACGGTGGCGGGTTGGCCATGGCTGCACGCGCCGGCGCTCGCCTGATAGACCTGGAATTCGTACAGTTCCATCCCACCGCTCTCGCCGGGGAAATCGATCCCGCTCCTTTGTTCACCGAAGCGCTTCGAGGTGAGGGAGCTTTGCTGATCGACGAGCTGGGTGATCGGTTCATGCCGGCAGAACACCCGGATGCGGAACTGGCCCCACGAGACGTGCTCGCCCGTGCCATCTATCGCCGTATTCGAGAGGTCGGTGGTGTTTACCTCGACGCTACTGGGCTCGATGCTAATGTCCTGTCGAAGTTCGTCACCCTCACCCAACATGCCGCGACTGTAGGGCTGGACCCTCGGGTCGATCCGCTTCCAGTTTCGCCGGCGGCGCATTACTTCATGGGCGGAATCGCGGTAGACATCGATGGGCGATCATCCATTCCGGGCCTGTGGGCGGTCGGCGAAGTCAGTTCCACTGGCGTGCACGGCGCCAATCGACTGGCCAGCAACTCGCTTCTGGAAGGATTGGTGTTCGGGGATCGTGCCGCGCGGGACGTGACAGACTCCGCTGGAGGGTGGACGTGGCCCACCCAGGTGGAATTCCCGCTCGATGTCACGACCGCGGCCGACGGCTCGGCCGACCTCGAACAAAGCCTCCGAAATCTGATGTGGTCCAACGTCGGTGTGATAAGAGACGAAGCCGGTATTCAAAGGGCCATTTCGCAACTTCGGTGTTGGGCGGCGGATTCCACAGCGGTGTCTTCACGGACACGGGACATGCTAGTGGTTTCGCGGCTGATCGCGGCGGCGGTGTTGGCGCGCAGGGAGAGCAGGGGAGCTCACTGCCGAAGCAATTTCAGGAGTGCCAACCCCATTTTGGAACAACGTCGGGCCGTTGCGCCTGCGCCCGCCCCAGCCAAATCTCTCATCGTCGACGCCGTCGAGTCTAGAGGGTTCGTGCCGGCATGACCCTCTCGCCACCTCCGGCGCCGATCGTCGATCCCATTCTTCGTTCGGCACTGGCCGAGGACCTCGGCCAGCGGGGCGACATCACCACCGACGCTATCATTTCCGCGGATACTCGAGCACGCGGAGCCATAGTCGCCCGCGCGCCAGGTCGGGTAGCCGGACTCTCGATGGCCCTTCGGACGTTCGAGTTGCTCGACCAGACCGTGTCGTGCGATATGCTGGCCAATGACGGCGATGAAGTCATGGCTGGGCAAACTCTCGCGTACATCGACGGCCCCGCCAGGGTGGTTGTCACCGGCGAGCGGGTAGCACTCAACCTCCTGGGCCGATTGAGTGGTATTGCCAGCGCCACCGCGGCGTTCGTCGATGCGGTCCGGGGCACTGGGGCCCGTATCCTGTGTACGCGCAAGACGACGCCCGGGATGAGAGCGTTGGAGAAATACGCCGTTAGGGCAGGTGGAGGATGCAACCACCGGTTCGGCCTGTACGACGAAGTGTTGATCAAGGACAATCACATCGCCATCGCCGGCGGTGTGCCCCAGGCGATCGAACGGGTTCGGCGCGGGAACCGTACCTCGGTGCCGTGCCGGATAGAAGTCGAGGTCGATAACCTGGCACAGCTCGAGCAGGCGTTGGCGGCCGGCGTCGATGCCGTTTTGCTGGACAACATGGACCCCTCTTCGCTGGCACGCGCCGTGGCGCTGGTGGACGGGCGGGCCACGACCGAGGCCTCGGGAGGCATCACCCTCGAAACCGCAACCGCCATCGCGGAAACAGGTGTGGACTACCTGTCGATCGGATGGTTGACCCACAGCGCCCCGGCCCTGGACGTCGGTCTCGACATCACCTGACTCCCCTAGCGCCACCGGCCGGGTAGATCCACCTTACTTGATGCCCTCTCCCACACACACCCCACAGCCCACAGCTCACTGCCCATAGCCCATATGGCCCTCCCCCAGTTTTCCCGACTCCGCAAACAACTGGCACTGTTCGACGTCTACGTGATCTCGACCGGCGCCATGATCAGCTCGGGATTCTTCCTGCTGCCCGGCCTGGCCGCGTCTTACACGGGGTCGAGTGTGGTACTTGCCTATTTCCTGTCCGGCTTACTGATCCTGCCGGCCATGCTCAGTAACGCAGAGCTGGCGACCGCGATGCCCCGTGCCGGCGGCACGTACTACTACCTCGATCGGACACTGGGGCCGCTGGTGGGTACCATCGGTGGGATCGGCACCTGGTTGGCGCTGGTGCTGAAGAGCGGTTTTGCCTTGATCGGGATGGGGGCGTACCTCGGCCTGGTCGTTGACATCCCCCTGGTGCCGACAGCCATCGGCTTCAGTGTCATTTTCGGAATCCTCAACATCGTAGGCGCCAAACAATCGAGCCGAATGCTCAGGGTGTTCGTGTTGGCCCTGCTGGTGATGTTGGGGTACTTCCTGATCCACGGCTTCGCCGAAATCATCGGGCCGGTAGAAGGCGGCCGCATGAGCCGGCTGCAGCCGGTGCTGCCGCACGGCGTCGACGGGCTGTTGGGAGCCGTCGGGCTGGTGTTCGTGTCGTATGTAGGGCTGACCAAAGTCGCCAGCTTGGCAGAGGAGGTCGAGAATCCCGATCGCAACATACCCCTGGGAATGACGCTTGCGCTGGTGACGGCGACGGTGGTTTACGTGATCGGTACCTACATCATGGTGGCCGTGCTGGGAGTCGAGCAGTTGAGCGGCAGCATTACCCCGGTGGCCGATACGGCCAAGGCGTTTACCAAGTGGATTCCCTCGACGGTCAGCATGTGGCTCATGGTCGTGGCAGCTGTGGTGGCCTTCGCCGCCATGGCCAACGCCGGACTGATGGCGGCGTCCCGCTACCCGCTCGCCATGGCGCGGGACAATATCATGCCGAAAGTGTTCGCCAGCACCGGGCCGAGGAATACACCCGTGCTGTCGATTCTGTTGACCGTGGTTTTGCTGGTGTTGGTCCTTTTGCTGCTGGATGTTGAAGGGGTTGCCAAGGCTGCCAGCGCGCTGCAATTGCTCATCTTTGGACTTATCAACCTGGCCGTCATCGTCATGCGAGAGAGCGGTCTCCACTCCTACGACCCGGGGTTCAAGTCGCCGCTGTACCCATGGCCTCAGCTGGTGGGCGTAGTCGTGCCCCTCGTGCTGGTGGCGGAGATGGGATGGCTACCAGTGTTGTTCACGCTGGGAGTGACCGCCTTGTCGTTTGCCTGGTACAACTACTACGTCAAGGCCAAGATTGCCCGCTACGGTGCCATCTTCCACGTGTTCGAACGGCTGGGGCGCCGCCGTTATGCTGGTTTGGATCGGGAGCTGCGCGACATCATGAAGGAGAAGGGGCTCCGGGCCGAGGACCCGTTTGATCACCTGGTTGCGCAAGCCACCATCATCGATCACGAGGAGCCCTACGATCTCGATGAACTGATCCACACCGCGTCCATCCATCTGGCAGCACGGGTGCCGGCCTCCACCGAAGAATTGGACCACAGTATCGGCATGGGACTCGAAGGTGGTGCCGCACCGATCGCCCACGGAGCCGCGCTGTTGCACGCCCGGCTCCCGATTCTCGATGATTCCGCGCTGGTGCTGGTTCGCTGCCGCAACGGAGTCGTCGTGTCGGACCGGCTGGGGGAAATTGCCCGGCAGACTCGTGATCAGCCGGTGCAGGCCGTGTTCGTCCTGGTAAGTGGAGAGAACGATCCAAGCCGGCATTTGCGTATTCTCGCCCAGCTGGCTGGCCGTGTCGAGGACGAAACGTTCATCGCCGACTGGCTTCTGAGTGACGACGAGCAGGAACTCAAGGAAACATTGTTGCGCGATGATCGCTTCCTGTCCGTCCAACTCGGTGCCGCGCTCCCCGGCAAGCAGTGGATCGGTCAGTCTCTCCAACAACTCGACCTCCCGGAAGACGTCCTGGTGGCCTTGATCAGGCGTCACAACCGGTCGATCGTTCCCCAGTGGCGTACCACCCTGGAAGATGGCGACCGCATTACCATAATCGGCGAACCCGCTCAATTGGCCGTCTTGGCTTCGACTCTGGGAGTCGTGCGGCATTCACCCACGGGCGAAGCGCGCTTGCCCTGACATCTTCCTGACATACCCGTCACCTCCTCCTGACCTCGGCACAGGAGACACTCGCCATATTGTCGGCTACTCGATGGCGCCTCAACGCAGGGAGACAACAGTGCCAGCTACCTCGCGAAGGATTCATGTCATGGCAGCAACGGCCCTGGTCATGCTGACCAGTGGCATGCCCCGATCAGCTAGTGCCCAATGGCCTCCCCAGCGCCTGGAGAACCTGCAAGTGCTCCCGGAGGATATCACGGTCAGCCAACTCATCGGCGTCATGCGGGGAATAGCCGGTGGATTGGGCGTCCGGTGCACCTATTGCCACGTAGGGGAAGAAGGCCAGCCACTATCGACCTACGATTTTCCGGCCGACGACAAGGAAACGAAAGAAAAAGCCCGGGTCATGATGCAGATGGTGAACCACATCAACGGGGAGCACTTGGCAGA
>CAXMUQ010000090.1:0-3809 GCA_964196605.1 uncultured Acidimicrobiia bacterium | reverse complement strand
TCCGGAAGGCACTGCGCCATGAGTGGTATACGGTGCGTGATGACCGGAGAGTTACCACGAGGCACGGGATTCCTCATGAGGATCGTGCCATGATCGGTGCCGTACTGATGCTGACGAGTGCGCTGGCGGTTGGTTCAACGCCGGACACAACCACCACCGTGTCGGTGATCTATTTCGACCTTGGCAACACCCTGGTCAAGCGAGGCAATGAGGGCCAACGGCGCGTCTGGATCGGCGACGCACCGCAAGCTCTCAAGAGTCTCCATGATGCCGGATTCACACTCGGTGTGCTGTCCAACAGGGGACCGTTTACCTGGGATGAGATCCTCGAGAACATTCTCCCAGCCGATTTTGACACATCCTTGTTCGATCCGAGACTCATCGTGGTATCGTCCGCGGTGGGCGCGGAAAATCCTGACCAGCGCATCTTCCAGTACGCCATTACCCAGACTGGTCTGGCCGCGGGCGAGATCCTGTTCGTCACCGAGACGGTGGAGCACGTATTGGCAGCTCAAGCGTCAGGCATGCGGGCCCTGTGGATTGGCGAAGGTGATCTGTCGCAGATGGCTGACGACCTGATCGCCTTGAGGCCTACCGGAGAATGAGCATGGCCGAGGGCATTCGTCATCCCTTTCCCCTTCTCATACTATCTGTCTGTACGGCGACCTCGCCCCTCATGGGACAACTGCCTCCGTTGTATCCGCAGACACACATCATCACTCTGCGTCACGAATGGAACGTCGCCATGACGCAGCGGGATACCGCACGTCTGGGACGTTTGATCCTGGACGACGCCCCGTTCGTGTCCGCCGACGTGTACCTGACCGGGCGCGATCAAGTCACCGGAGTGTTCGGGCGTCTCTTCGAGTCGTTTCCCGATTTTCGACTGGTCTTCACCGCCGACACACTGGAACCGGCTCGACCCGTGTTGTCCGACTCCGTGGTATCGGAATACGGCACCTGGCAGGAAACCTTCACGGCCCCCGGAGGAACGGTGGTTCTACGGGGGACCTACTACGACGTTTGGCGCCGAGTGCCGGCGGGCTGGCGCATTGCCGTTCACGGATTCGCCAGGACTTCTTGCACCGGAAACCCCACATACTGCCGCGGCCGCTGACACGGGGC
Organism: uncultured Acidimicrobiia bacterium; assembly: GCA_964196605.1. Taxonomy (GTDB): domain Bacteria; phylum Gemmatimonadota; class Gemmatimonadetes; order Gemmatimonadales; family GWC2-71-9; genus N074bin45. Next base: position 2,684 of record CAXMUQ010000090.1, on the reverse strand, counting down.
GATTCCGGGGTCTGTACGTGGCAACTTGAAACACCGTAGGCCGCCTGTCCTGGCCCAACAACCTCGGTGACGGACAGCACTTCATCCGGACGTACCACCCTGCCATTTTCCTTTCTTCGACGGGGCACTTCTAGCCGATTTCGGCAGGTTGCCCTGGAGCCATAACCTCGTCGCAATATCGGACTACCCGGATGATGATTCTGCCAATAGGAGAACGGAGCATGTCATTGGTCATGTACGCACGACGACTGGCGCTGTCGGGCATGGTTTGCCTTGCCGCCGCTTGCCAGGGCGCCGGCACAAAAGCCCAACTGGAAGAGATGGCGCTGATCTCGGCGCAGAAGGACAGCCTGCTGCAGGAGGTGCTGGAGCACACCCGGGTGATGAGTGAGATCGGCGCCGAGTTGGCCACGGTACAGGGGGTAGTGTTGGCGCCGGAGTCACCCAGCCAGCAATTGGCGATCGACGACGACCGTATCCTGCAACAGATCCGTGACCTGACCGAGCGGGTCACCGAGAGCGGAACTCGGCTCGAAGAAAGCCAAGTACGGATCCGCAGGTTGAGCAATCGGACTGACTCGCTCGGCGGACTCGCTCGCGACTTCGAAGCGTCCATTGCCAACCTGCAGGCAATCGTCAAGACCCAACAAGGGACCATCGATCAGCTCAATGCCCGACTCTATGCCCTGCGACAGGAGAACGAAGAACTTGCCCGCGAAGTGGTGGCGTTGGTGGACACCGTCTTGACGTTGGAAGACACCGTTTCGGCAATGCTGGTGCGCGAGAACACCGTTTACTACATCGTCGGCACCAAGAACGACCTCAAGGAACGCGGCATCGTGGTGGAGGAGGGCTCAAAGTTTCTCTTCATCGGCAAGAAAACTCTGGTGCCTGCACGGGAGCTCAACCCGGAAGATTTCACCGAGATCGACCGACTCGAGCAGCGGTCGATAGCGGTGCCGGACAGCACTGAGGAGTACCGCATCGTGTCGCGCCAGGCGCTGGCGTATCTCGGCACGGAAACAGACAAGGATGGGAAGTTCCGCGGTGATCTGGTCATAGACTCCCCCGACGCGTTCTGGGGGCCGTCGAAGTATCTGATTATCGTCGAACAGTAGGGCTGGAGAGAAAGACATCCTCCAGGTGATGAGCCAGCACCGAGAAGTGACCCTCGTCCGAATACTCGCGCACTTCGCACCGCGGTAGCGCCGCCCCGGCACGGCGCGCCATGGCCAGCGGGACGATCACGTCACGTTCACCGTGATACCAATGTACCGGCACCTCTACCCGATCGAGCCAGTCGTCGTGGAAACCGGCGAACAGCCTCGCCTCGGCTACCATTCCTCTGGCACCTGCGCGCACCGCCTGGCGGAAAGACTCCTCCAGAACCGGGCCGATTCCGAGTACCTCCAGCGCCTCTCGATCTCGAGAACAGGAAATTTGGGCCAGGTGGGCCACCACTCGCCCGGCGTGCCGCCGGAGCACGTACCCAACGACTGGCCGCCCGGCGTCCAACACCCAGCCGGCCCACTTTCGCTGTGCCAACCATAGACCCGCTCTGTTGAACAACGTCATGCCGTGTTCGATCGCGCCCTCGGGCATCGGGCCCAACCCGCTGACAATCATGGCTGTGGTGACCCGCTCCGGCAGGCGAGCGGCGCACGCGAGTGCATAGGGCGCCCCACCCGACATCCCCAAGACCGAGAACTGGGCCAGGTCGAGCGCATCGGCCATGGCCAAAACGTCATCGGCCCATCCGATGATCGTCCGGCCGGAATGGAAACTCGAGCGCCCAAACCCGGGACGGTCCAGGCCGATGAGTCGCACGCCTGCGGATGCCGCCATCCCATGCCCCCAGCTTGCCTCCACGCCGGACCCGGGAAAGCCGTGAAAATAAAACACGGGGCTACCGGCAGGCTCCCCGAATTGGTACCAAGCAAGCCGCCGCCCGTCGCGGAGGGTCACCTGGCCCGAGGCCGGCGCACATAGAGAGCGAGTTGTCACTTGAGGTTGAGCGCAGGTTATTGGGCCGAGCGCAGCACCTGCGTACTATAGCCATTCGAATCGGCGCGCAACGAGCCGGTGCGATCCGCGACCTCGGTGATGATCGCCTGGTACTCGGGTGCGACTTCGGTGTCGCGAACCGGCAGTATCAGGATCGCGCCTGACTCTAGGTCGCCTACGACAACCACGTCGAGTTCCTGCGGCGACCGCTGCAGGGTAAACACGCGGTGGCCCGGCGAAGCCGCACGAGGAGTCGTCACGAACGGTCCGGTTATGGTGAATCGGATCGCTCCGTCATCCGCATGCGGCGTGGTCATCGATACGGTAAGGGTACCGGCGTTGGCGCCGGGATCCCCGGAACGGAAATCCTCTGCCGTGATGGTATCGAGCTTGCAGCCGTAGACGACGGCGCTCAGCAACACCACCAGGCTCATGGCCAATTGCTGGGTCCGGTTCATCGGGAGTACCTCGTCGATACGGTACCCGCAATCGAAGGGCCTCCCGGAAGCTCTCCGATAGCTTGGAGGTAAACCCGGAGATCCCCGATATCGAGCGCACCGTTGTCGTTCCCCTGAGTATCGAGGAATTGCATCTGCTCTGTTGGGAGAGTCGTGAAACCGAACAAAGCATTGGCCACATCAGCGGCGGCGATTTGAAAAATCAGGGTGTTGATCGTCAGA
>CAXMUQ010000089.1:0-9227 GCA_964196605.1 uncultured Acidimicrobiia bacterium | reverse complement strand
TTCGTTTGGCTAGACGGTAGATGAATAATGGAAAAATGACTGCCACCGAATAGTGAATTATGAAATGAATCCACAACTTCGATATTCGTTATTCCCGTAGCATTCGATATTCCTGGCATTCCCCCGGACGGTGCGCGGCTGGTGTCTGGCCGTCTAGCCTAGCCGGACCGTCTCCACATTCTTCAACTTCTCCCCTACGAACCCGCCACCCACCTCAAGAAACCGGGCCTGGTCGTCGCTCACCACGAAGCGGTGGGACCCCAACTGCCCTACGGGTGCGTCAATACCAAATTCCACCACCTGCCTGGCCACCGCCCTTGCCGTTTCTTCGGCGCTGTCGATGAGAAAGACTTCCGGCCCGAGTATCCGATGCAATAACGGTTTGAGAAGCGGGTAGTGGGTACAGCCCAGCACCAGGGTGTCCAGGCCGTCACGAATGAGAGGGGCCAGATATTCTGCAGCTATGATCCGCGTGGCTTCGTGATCGAACCAGCCTTCCTCCACCAACGGAACCAACAGCGGACACGCTACCTGCTCGACCTTCGCCGCCGGGAGAAGTGCCCGGATGGCCTTGGCGTAAGCGTCGCTTCGAATGGTACCTGCCGTACCGATCACCCCGATCAATCCGCCTCTGGTTGCATTGCTGGCCGCTAACGCTCCCGGCTCGATCACCCCAATCACGGGAACGGGAGAGGTCTCCCGCAACGCCTGCAGCGCGTGAGCCGAACTGGTGTTGCACGCCACAACTATGGCCTTGACCCCCTGGGACAGGAGCCAGTCCTGGATTTCGCCGCTATATCGACGGACCGTGTCTGGCGACTTGGGGCCATAAGGCACTCGCGCAGTATCACCAAAATAAATTGTCGCCTCGGCCGGTAGCCGTTCGAAAATGGCTCGGGTAACGGTCAAACCGCCGATACCGGAATCGAAGATGCCAATGGGCGCGCTGTTCATGGCAATCGGAAGGGCACGGTGACTTGAGCGCCGTAGGCCCCGGGAACACCCTGCAGCTGCAGGTCGTCCGGAAAATCCCACAGGTGGGCGGAGACGAAAGCCTCGAGACCGGACATAAGATGGTTGAACACCAGAATAGTGATCCAGTCCTCCTTTTGCTGTTCCTTGGCGTCAGCTGAGGGGTCATTAGTACGCTGGAGATACTTCAGTTGATGATCCATCTTGATGATCATGCCGAGACTGATTCCCTCGACGGCGATGAACAGGCCACCGCTGAGTTTCCGGTTGAGTTTGGCCTGACCCCATCCGGGAATCAGAAACGATCGCCAGAAGGCTCCCATGGGTGACACCGGCCGTTGCATGGCCGGCACCGCCTGGTCAGGAAACTCTCCGAACGGCCTAATGGTGTCTTGCTGAACCACCGTGGGTGGCGGTGACAACTGCTGCGCGCCGATCACTGGGGGCAGCAAGAGGCCCGCCGCAACCAAGGGCATGGCGCATGAGGCCTTCATGCCACTTCCGCCAGGATGGAACGCGCCGTCACCAGCACGGGTAGCGCCCCAGGTATCGTGGTGATGGTCATGTCCCGGGATCCTGGAGAACGGTACTCGCCGTCGAAATGGGCTTTGAGCGGTTGGTCCCTGGAGTGGATGGTGAGCCGTGCCGACCGCCCCATGGCGACTTGGGGGAGGCCTACGTGCCGTCCACGTATGGCCCGGGGGAGTTTGGTCAGCAATTCAAGTTTCCCCAGGGGCCGGATGAAGCAGAAATCCAGCACCCCGTCGTCTGCCCTGGCGTCGGGCGTGAGGCGGAACCCGCCACCCGAGGTCGAGCCGTTGCCGACCTCGAGCGCCAGGCACTCTTCCGAGAGGACTTCCAGATGGTCGCTGGTGACCGTCAAGTGCATCGGCGTGTAGCTCCACATGGTTTGCAGCACACCGAAAAGATAGGCGGACAACCCTCCCAACCGCTCCATTCGATTGACCCGATACGCCACCTCCCCGGCCAGCGCCACTCCCAGACTGTTGATGAAGTACTCATCCCAGGCGCGCCCCACGTCTATGTGCCGCCGGCGACGGGGCTCGAGTGCCGCAAGGGCAGGCGCCACTCCCAGGCCCTGGGTACCCGTCAACCGGGCGAAGTCGTTGCCCGTGCCGACCGGAAGGGCCGCCACGGCCGGGGGCGAAGGTACTTCGGCCTGGAGAACGCCGTTGGCGACCTCGTGCATGGTTCCGTCTCCGCCCAGGACCAGGATAGTGTCCAGGCCGGCCTCCGCTCCCTGGCGAGCGATGGTTGTTGCGCTCCCCGGATCAGTGGTGCGGGCCACCTCGGCACGGGGCCACAATCGACGGACGTCGGTCGTTGCCTCTTGGGCAAGCCTGGCACCACGCCCGTGTCCGGCGGCGGGATTGATGATAAGGAGGGTGTTCATGGCCGCAAGACCAGGATGAATGGCGGGAGCGTGTGGGAATCGAACCCACCAGAGCATGCCGATGGCTTCTCTGTCACGGTTTTGAAGACCGGCCGGGCCACCAGGCCCGATCCGCCCCCTCCCGGTTGTTACCGAGTTGCCACAGCTTCGATTTCGACGCGCGCCCCCAAGGGCAATCCGGCTACGGCTACGGTGGCTCGGGCCGGTTTGTGATCGCCAAACGCCTCGGCATAGACCTTATTCATGGCCGGGAAGTCAGCCATGTCGGTGAGGAACACCGTAGTCTTGACCACCTGGGACAGCGATGATCCGGCGGCCTCGAGGACCGCGGCGATGTTTTTCATCACGCGGGCGGTCTGGGCTTCGACGCCGCCTTCGACAACCTTGCCGCTGGTGGGATCGAGGGCGATCTGCCCCGCGGTGAACACCAGGTCGCCGACTACGACAGCCTGACTGTATGGCCCAATGGCTGCGGGGGCATGCTCGGTACGAATTGATTCCATGTCGATGATTCCGCTTAGAAGAGTCCTTCGATAGTTCCGTCCTCATGGACACGCATCTTCATGGCCGCCGGCGTCTTGCCCAAGCCAGGCATGGTCATGATGTCGCCGGCTAGCGCAACCACGAAACCGGCACCAGCCGAAGGATACACGTCACGAATGGTGATGCGAAAACCCGTCGGTCGCCCGAGCTTGGTCGGATCATCGGTGAGGGAGTATTGGGTCTTGGCAATGCACACCGGGGTCCGGCCCATTCCTATCGACTCGCACAGGGCAATCCGCGTCAGGGCCTTCTTCTGGAAATCGACACCGTCCGCACCGTAAATTTCCCGTGCTATGGTCTCGATCTTTTCCGTGATCGGGAGCGTTTCGTCGTATAGCGGCTTGAAATCGGCGCCGCCTTCATCCAATTGGTCGAGGAGTTCCTGCGCTACCGCCACTCCGCCTTCGCCGCCCTTGGCCCAGAAGTCACCGAGAGCCACCCGCACGCCGAGCCCCTTGGCGAAGTCGATGACTGCTTCGAGCTCTGGCTTGGTATCGGACAGGAACCGGTTGAGAGATACGATGACCGGGACTCCGAATTTCTGCACGTTGCGGACGTGCGCTTCGAGATTGGCCAATCCCTTTTCGAGCGCCTCGAGGTTTTCGCTCACCAAGTCCGTCTTGGGAACACCACCGTTCATCTTTAGCGCCCTCACCGTGGCGGTAATGATGGCGGCCTCGGGCCTGAGGCCTCCCGCCCGGCACTTGATATCGAAGAATTTCTCGGCACCCAGGTCGGCACCAAAGCCAGCTTCGGTCAGAACGATGTCGGCCAGGGACAGCCCCAATTGTGTGGCCATGAGCGAATTACATCCGTGGGCAATGTTGGCGAACGGGCCGCCGTGGATTAGCGCCGGGCCACCTTCGAGCGTCTGAACCAGGTTGGGCAGTAGCGCGTCCTTGAGCAGTAAAGCCATGGCTCCGTCGGCCCGCAGGTCGGCAGCGGTTACCGGCTGTTTGTCGCGATTCAGTCCGACGATGATGCGTCCCAGGCGTTGTTCAAGGTCGGCTCGCCCCGTTGCCAGGCACAGAATGGCCATGACCTCGCTACCCGGCACGATCACGAAGTGGTCTTCCCGGGGCGGTCCGCCGCTCATGCCGCCCAAGCCGACCACCACATGGCGTAACGCGCGGTCGTTCATGTCCAGGGTCCGGGGCCAACTGATGCGCCGTGGATCCAGGCCGAGTGCGTTGCCGTGATGGACATGGCTGTCGACCATGGCGGAAAGGAGATTGTGGGCAGAGGTGATGGCGTGGAAATCTCCGGTGAAGTGCAGGTTGATCTCCTCCATTGGAACCACCTGGGCGTACCCCCCACCGGCCGCTCCACCCTTGATGCCGAAGACCGGTCCCAGGGACGGCTCGCGCAACGCCACCACGACGTCCTTGCCCATCTTGCGGAGGGCCTCGGCTACGCCAACCGTGCAGGTCGACTTCCCTTCCCCAGCCGGTGTGGGGCTGATTCCGGTTACCAAAACGAGGCGGCCCTTCTTTTCACGACCTTCTACGGCATGCGGGAGGATTTTGGCCTTGGTGTGACCGTAAGGCAGAACGTCGTCTGGGCCCAGGCCCAGGTCGGCAGCCACGTCGATGATGGGTCTGAGGGTGGCGGCCTGAGCGATGGCAATGTCCGAGGGTACTGATGACAAGGTGTGCTCCTGAATTGACTGGTTCTATGGTCCGCTAAGGGTAACTAGAAAAGATTGAATATTGAATATCGGATAATGAATAACGAGTGCCAGGAAATACTAGAAAGCATATTGGGTGCAAGTGGGTCGAGAGACTCAGGCGCCGCCGGGTGTTGCTCCCCATCCGAATAGTCTCGTCGCGTTGGCTCCGGTGTGTTCGATGACGTCCTCGACAGACTGGTTACGGATTTGGGCCACGCGTTCCGCCACGTGACGCACGAATGCGGGCTCGTTGCGCTTCCCGCGCCGGGGGACGGGCGCCAGGTAGGGGGAGTCGGTCTCCACCAACAGGCGATCGTCCGGCGTGCCACTGACCGCTTCGTCCAGGGTCCAATTCTTGAACGTGACCATTCCGCTGAACGACATCGTGTGTCCCAGATCCAGCGCGGTTCGCCACAACCCGAGGCCGCTGCTGAAGGAGTGCATGACGGCCTCGACGGTGGGATGGTTACGGAGGATGGCGGCAATGTCGTCGTCGGCCTCCCGTGCGTGAATCACGACCGGGAGTTCCAGCTCACCGGCCAGGGACATTTGTGATTCAAAGGCTTGGTGTTGATCCGACCGGGGCGAGTGGTCGTAATGATAGTCGAGGCCGATTTCGCCGATTGCCACCATGCCGTTGTCGGGGGCGACCGCGCGTAGCCAATCCGCGGTTTCCTCAGACCACTCCTGGGCGTCATGCGGGTGAACGCCGGCGGTGAATGCTATGCGCTCATCGTCTCTGGCCATGTTCCGACCGAGTTCCGTGGAGCCTCTCGATTCACCGATGATCACGATGCGGGACACGCCGGCATCCCACGCGCGGCTAACCACCTCGGAACGATCGTCGGCAAAGGCGCCGTCCCCAAGGTGGCAGTGCGAATCGACCAACACGCTGAGTTAGCTGACCGGCTGCGGCCGTTTACGCTTGTTGGTGGTTCCCGGCGCTGGGGACTTGACGCGCACCTGGGCGCCGGGCCAGCGACGCTCGATGGCGAGCAGCACCGGCGAGGCGATGAAGATGGATGAGTAGGTACCGATCACCACGCCGAACAACATGACCAGGGCGAAAGGCCTTACCACTTCCCCACCGAGCGTGGCCAAGGCGAGCAGAACGGCGAACGAAGTGCCGCTGGTGAGGGCGGTCCGGGGGAGCGTCTCGTTGACGGAGACGTTGAGGATTCCCACGAAGTCTTCCCGTTTGGAGCGCCGCAGGTTTTCCCGGACTCGGTCGAAGATTACGATGGTGTCGTTGAGCGAGTAGCCGACCACTGAAAGGAGCGCACCGACCACGAACAGGCTCACCTCGATGCGGAAGATGGCGATGAACGCCACCGTGGCCAGAATGTCGTGTACGGTAGCCGCCACGGCCGCGGCCCCGAAGCGCCACTCGAAGCGATACCACAGGTAGAACAGCACGGCGACGAACGAGAGAAGGATGGCGAAGAACGCCTTTTGCCGCAGCTCTCCACCGACCTTGGGACTGACAGCTTCGGCTTCGCGCACCGACCACCCGTCGGCGCCGAGGGCAGCATCCAGCGCGGCGGTTACCGCCTCTACCGTAGCTTGCGTGTTGTCGGCGTCGGCACCCTCAACGGCAACCCGGGCCCGGATGATGAATTCCGTATTGACGCCTGCCTGGATGATCTCAGCACTGGTCACCCCGTTATCCGTCAGCGCCTGGCGCATGACCGACACATCACCCGGTTCGATGGTCCGGATCTGGACCTGGGTACCGCCGGTGAATTCGACGCTATAGTTGACCCCGAACACCGGGATCAACACCAGACCAGGAATGATGATGGCCGCGCTGAGCCAAGCGGCCAGGCGCCTCGATCCGAGGAAGTCGATGTCGGTATTGGAAAACAGTCTCATGGTCAGATGCTCAGCGTGGTCATGGCGGGCTTGCGATCAAGCCAGATCATGAAGAAGGTCCGAGTGACGAAGATGGCGGTCACCATCGAGGCGACGATACCCATGATCAGGGTCACGGCAAACCCCTTGACCGGTCCGGTACCGAACTGGAACAGGAACATCGCGGTCAAGATGGTACTGATGTTGGAATCCACGATGGCGCTCATGGCGTGAGCAAAGCCCTCGTCGATGGACAGGCGTACCGTCTTCCCCAGCGCCAGCTCCTCGCGAATACGCTCGAAGATGAGCACATTGGCGTCCACAGCGATACCGATCGACAGCACCAACCCGGCAAGCCCTGGCAGAGTCAAAGTGGCGTTGATGGCGGCGAGCCCGCCCATGGTGAAGAGGAGGTAGAACATGAGAGCGACAACCGCCACGACGCCGGCCGCGTGGTAGTAGGCGATCATGATGAGCACCACCAGGAACATGCCCACGATGCCAGCAGTGATTCCTGCCCGCTTGGAGTCCTCACCCAGACTGGCCGTCACCTGAAACTCTTCCACAATCTTCAGCGGAATGGGAAGCGCTCCCGCCTTCAGCGTCAGAGCGAGATCGCGGGCTTCCGTAATCGACCGCCCGTCGAGGGTAATCTGGCCGCGCCTGTCGATGCGGCTCTGGATGACCGGCGGTTGGCCCTGCACCCGGTTGTCCAGCAGGATAGCCATGTAGTCACCCACATGAGCCTGGGTCATTCGGCCGAAACGGCGCCCGCCGGTGCGGTCCAACTCAAAGGTGACGATGGGACCATTCGTTATCTGGTCGAGTCCGGCCTGGGCGTCGACCAGGTGCTGCCCATCCATGATGGCGTCCTTCTGCAACACATAGAGGAACCGGTAGCTTTGCACACCCACGCTGGTCGGCTGGAAATTCCACCGAAACTCCAGATCTCGCGGCAACAACCGGCGCACGTCCGGAACTCGAAGGAGACTGTCTACCCGCGGGTAGGCTGTTTCGGGAACGAGGTATTCACCAGGTACGAAGCCGGTGGCCGAAATCAGGCCTGCCAGTGTGCCCCCAACGAGGAGATCGTCGGCTACCTGGGTGGTGTCTTGTGCGGTGGTGTCCTGGGCCGCCGAATCTGCCGCGGTCGAGTCGGTGCCACCGAGGAGGGCCTGCACCGCGGACGGTTGTTGCACGCCGCCGGTGGTACCACCGGCATCGAGCCCCAGCCGCCGGATGACCCGGTCCATGGCCGGTAGCGCGTTTTCGAGCGCTCCGGTTTCGTCGGTGATCTTGAACTCGAGAAAGGCGGACTGTTGCACGATCGCCTTGGCACGATTGGGGTCGTCGATTCCGGCCAGTTCGACGACGATCCGGTCGTCGCCGACTTTCTGGATCAAGGGCTCGGCCACGCCGAACTCGTCGATGCGCTTGCGGAGAATGGTCAGGGCCAGGTCGATGTCCCGTGCGCGATCGGTAGAAACGCGCTCGGATTCGTCGAGTTCCAGGCCAAGGTGCATTCCGCCCTTGAGGTCCAATCCCTTGTTCGGCGGGATGACCTTGACGACCGTGTCCTTCATGGCGCCGGTGTCTGTCCGCACCCGAATGGTCTGGTCGCGGGGCAGGAGATTGTACACACTCACCAGTACCAACACGGCGATGAGGATCATCCGACTTCTAATCGTGGTAAGCATCTTTACCCAAAGGTTATGCGTAAAACGCTGGTCGTCGTCTCAACCTGCTCCCAAAACATCCATGGCGGCTTCCCGGTCCCGGTTCAGCTGCCGGGTCAACTCCTCGGCTGAACCGAATTTCCGAACGTCCCGCAACCGCTGCACCCACTCCACGCTCAGCCACTGTCCGTAGAGATCGCCCTCGAACCCGAAGAGGTGCACCTCCAGAGACCGACCACCTTCGCCGAAGGTAGGCTTGCCGCCCTGGTTCATCATGGCCCCAACTCGCCCACCGGACCACTCCACCCAAGCGGCGTACACACCGTCCGGTGGCAGCAACTTTTCCGGCGGCACGGCGTCGAGATTGGCAGTCGGCGTCCCAATGGTCCGGCCGCGCCCCTCACCCCTGGTAACCCGGCCACTCACCCGATAGGGCCGCCCCAACAACCTCGCCGCAGTAGCCAAGTCGCCCCCGGCGATGGCCCGGCGAATGTGGGTACTCGACACGGGAAACCCGTGGTCGCCCACGGCGTCGACGACGTCCACCACGAATCCATCGGACTCACCCAACCGCCGGACAGTATCGACTCCGCCGCTGCGCCCCCGACCGAATCCGTGATCGTAGCCGATCACCAACTCTTCCATATGATACCGCTCGCGCAGGATCTCCCGTACGAACGTCTCGGGGTCCATGGCAGCCATTGCATGGTCGAACTGGAGAAAAATGACGTAATCCAGTTCCGTCTGCGCCAGGATCTCGCGCCGCTCGGGCCCGGTGGTCAGTACCGGCGGTGCCGCTGCCGGATTGACCACCTGGAGCGGATGGGGCTCGAAGGTGACCAGCACGCTTCGGCGACCGCTCGCGCGAGCCCGTTCGACGATCTCCTCGAGCACTGCACGATGTCCCAGGTGAACCCCATCGAAGGTCCCTACCGTGACGACGGTCCCTTTCGGCAGCGGCGGCAACGCCCCGCTCATCGACCCACCAACACGACCTTCGGATGGAACCAGCCTTGGTCCGCCTCCGCCACCGCCACCAGGTCGTTCCCGTGGCACAGCACCGTGGTACCGGCCAATCCAGATGGGGCTCTAATGGCCCGCC
>CAXMUQ010000088.1:0-5560 GCA_964196605.1 uncultured Acidimicrobiia bacterium | reverse complement strand
TGGGGCGGTCCGTTCCTCATGCTCATCGCGGCGCTGTTGTTCATTTGGGCGTGGGTGAACGTGGGCGGATTGGGTCCCATGCTGGAAAACCCGCCCCGCGAGGGTGGTGGCGTGGGTGTCACGGCTGTGTTCGGCGCCGGGCTCACGTCGGCGGTGGCCTTCTGGGGTACCATGGCGTTGTCGATCCCTGATTTTTCGCGCTACGCCAAGTCACAGCGTGACCAGGTGTTGGGGCAGGCACTGGGACTCCCGATCACAATGGGGGTGTTTGCTTTCATCGGCGCCACGGTAACCGCGGCCACGGTGGTAATATTCGGGGCGCGCATCTCCGATCCGGTCGAGCTGCTGGCGCAGGTGGGCGGGCCTGTCACGGTGGTGGTAGCCATGCTGGGGCTCACCATTGCCACGCTTACCACCAACATCGCCGCCAACGTGGTGGCACCGGCCAACGGATTCAGCAACGTGGCCCCTTCGAAAGTCTCCTTCAAGACCGGTGTCGTCATTACCGCCGTTATCGGTGTTCTCATGATGCCCTGGCGCCTGTACAACGATGCTGCGGCCTACATCTTCACGTGGCTCATAGGGTACGGTGCGCTACTGGGGCCGGTGGCCGGTATCTTGATAGCAGATTACTTCTTCCTCCGGCACGGCGTTTTGGACGTCGACGATCTGTATCGTCGGACCGGTAGTTATCAGTACCGCGGTGGCGTCAACTGGGTGGCGGTGGTGGCGCTGGTGCTCGGCATCGCTCCCAATGTCCCGGGGTTTCTGGGTGCGCTCGGCGTGGTCGACGCCCCCGCCTGGGCAGTCGGGATATACAATTGGGCCTGGTTCGTGGGTTTTGGTATTGCCGGAGGCGTCTACATCATTGGAATGAAAATGCTCTACCGGGCAACTGTCCCTGCCATGGCTTTCAACAACGAGGATCCTGCGGGTGACTGAATTGGCCCCGGCATTGTCGGCCGACGAACTGGAAGCACGCTTCGCCGATATTGCCCCACCGCTGAATGCTGACGCCGCCAAGGCCGAGGCCGACAGGTGTCTCTACTGTTTCGACGCACCGTGCACCATTGCATGTCCCACCCACATCGACGTACCGGCTTTCATCAAGAAAATTGCCGGTGACAATTTACGAGGGTCGGCCCGCGTCATTCTCGAAGCCAATCCATTCGGTCATTCCTGCGCTCGTGCCTGCCCGGTTGACGTCCTGTGCGAAGGAGCGTGTGTGTACCACGTTCGGGGCGAACAACCCATCAAGATCGGTCTCCTGCAGCGGTACGCGACGGATTACGTACTCGCAAATCGGCCCGTTTTGTTCAGCGCCGGCGAGGCCAACGGCAAACGTGTGGCGGTGATCGGGGCGGGCCCCGCCGGCTTGTCGTGTGCCCGCGAGCTGGTCCGCTGGGGGTACGCGGTGACGTGTTTTGAGGCCAAGGAACAACCAGGGGGCCTGTGTACCAGCGGCATTGCCGAATACAAACTCCGTCCCGAAACGGCGCTGGCTGAAGTGGCCGACATTATCGAATTGGGCGTCGAGCTACAGATTGGGGTGGCCGTAGGGAGAGACATCGGCTTCGACCAACTGCTGGCCGACTACGACGCGGTATTCGTCGGTGTGGGCCTCGAGGCCGGCCGGGAGTTGGGTGTAGCCAACGCCAACGTCGAGGGACTAGTGGAAGCGCTCGACTTCATCGCCACTCTTAAAGGCCAGCCATATGCCGATACCAAGGTGGGTCGCAGGGTGGTGGTGGTCGGCGCCGGCAACACAGCCATCGACGCGGTAACCCAGGCCAAGCGGCTCGGCGCCGAGCAAGCGATGATCGTCTATCGTCGCGGTGAGGCGGATATGCCGTGTTACGATTACGAGTACAGGTTGGCGAGGAACGACGGTTGCGAATTCCGTTTTCATGCCACGCCCAAGGCCGTCGTGGGCACCGAACACGTCGTCGGGCTCGAGGTTGCTACACCGGACGGCGACGAAGTCATCCCCTGCGACATGATCATCACGGCCCTCGGGCAGGACGCGGCGCCGGGGTTCGACATTCCCGACGACCCCCGGGTGTTCACCGGTGGCGACTTCGCCAATCGGGGAGCGGAGATCGTGAACGCGGCGGCGGAAGGGATGGCGGCGGCGAGGGGAATTGATCGGCTGCTTAGTGGATAGCAGTCGAGTACGCTGATAGCTGACAGCCGATAGCCGACCACCAGGCTCCACCTGGAGTTCACCATGTCCGACTTGAGCGTCAATTTCGCCGGGATCTCCTCCCCCAACCCATTCTGGCTAGCCTCCGGACCGCCCACCAACACTTATGACCAGGTGGCTCGGGCGTTCGATACCGGCTGGGGCGGCGCCGTGTGGAAGACGGTGGGTGAACCGGTCGTCAACGTTTATTCGCGCTACGGATCGGTCGATCTGGGAGCCAACCGGATGATGGGCTTCAACAACATCGAGTTGATCTCTGACCGTCCGGTAGAAGACAACTTGCGTGAAATCGCCGCCGTCAAACGAGACTATCCCGGCCACGCCGTGATCGTATCATTGATGGTGGAGTCCAAGCGCGACGTTTGGCAAGACATGGTCAAGCGCGCGGAGGATACCGGTGCAGACGGCCTGGAACTCAATTTCGGGTGCCCGCACGGCATGAGCGAGCGGGGCATGGGTGCGGCTGTCGGCCAAGTGCCGGAATACACCTGTGACATCGTCGGTTGGGTAAAGGAGGTGGCAACGACGCCGGTGATCGTCAAGCTGACTCCCAACGTTACCGACATCAGCTACATCGCCCAGGCGGCTGTCCGCGGCGGGGCCGACGCGTTGTCATTGATCAACACCATCAACTCGATCGTGGGCGTCGACCTCGACAGCATGACACCGCGGCCCGACGTCGGCGGCAAGTCGAGCCATGGCGGCTACTGCGGTCCGGCGGTCAAGCCGATCGCGCTGCACTTGCTTTCCGCCGTGGTGGGCGACGATGAAGTGACAGTCCCGGTTTCGGGGATCGGTGGGATATCCACCTGGCGTGACGCGGCCGAGTTTGTTGCCCTGGGATCTCACACTGTGCAAGTATGTGCCGCGGTGATGCATCACGGTTTCCGTATTGTGGAAGACATGATCGATGGTCTGTCAGGCTGGATGGACGACCAGGGTTACGCCACACTGAACGATTTCCGCGGGGCGGCTGTGTCAAAAGTGGCCAAGTGGGAAGACCTCGATCTCAACTATCACCTCGTCGCCCGGATCGATCAGGCCGCCTGCATTCAGTGCGAACTTTGCTGGGTGGCGTGTGAGGACGGCGCCCACCAAGCCATCCGCCGCCACCCTCGGGATGGTGGTGGGGCGGTGGTGGAGATCATCGACCAGGCGTGCGTGGGGTGCAATCTGTGCGCTGAGGTGTGTCCGGTGCGGGGCTGCATCACTATGGAACAGATTCCCAGTGGAGCTGATCCCGTTACCTGGCGTGAGCTGCTTGCCGGCAAGGGCGAACTGGCTGATCGGCCGGAGCATTTTCATACGGCCGTGTGGAAGACTGCGCCATAAAACTGGGTTGCCGGGCTGCCGGGCTGTTCGAAGTATCCTCTAGATTCGACGGCAAGTCGGATTCAGCGGCCAGTTGTTCCTTACACAACTCCAAGTATCACATGTGATTAACTCATCGGTGCAAGATAGGCGGCTGTGAATGGTGGTCGCGCGGCCCTCTGGCCATATCTATCTTATGGCATGCTCTTCCAGAACCTTAGTCAACGATCTGTCCGTAACCTCGCGCTCATTGGTGTGGCGGCCCACTTCCTTCTGGGCGGGCCAGTTTCCGCCCAGGATCCGGAGCAACCCCCGCAAATTGCGGTCGATTCCCAAGCGGCCGGGCCGACGGTCATTCTCTCGGCCGAAATCTCGCGCCAGGCTCAGGTGGATCTCACGCTGCTCGCGGCCCTGCAGTCGCGAGAGGATCAGGTACTCGTCATCCAACGGTTTGGGGGCGAGATCGCCATCAACGTCTTGTTGGTTGATACCCTGCAGAAGGAGACGGATCAGCAGATAGGTGACCGCCAATCCATGGGCCGGCTGGAGACCCTACGGACTCAATGGCTGCGGGTAGACGGCAAGTGGGAATCTATTTCCTCACGGTTGCACGGTCGCGCCGAAGAATATCAGACCGACTTGGACTCGGTCCGCTCAATCCGCACGCGCTGGCAGGTAACTCGAGACTCCCTTGGCGAGTTAGAATTGCCCGAAGCGCTGCAAAACCGCATTGCTCAAGTACTGCAAGACGTTGCCACCGCCGAGGGCACGACGCGGGATCTGCTGAACGCCAGCCTGACCCTGGAAGACCAAGTCGCTCAACTTTCCGCCGAAGCCAAGACTCAACTGCTGTCAATCGATGAGGCACTGAGTGTTGCGCGCGTGCGAATCGTGGCTCGCGACAGCAGACCGCTCTGGTCACTTCTGCTGAATCCTCCGGAGGATACGCCGCTTTTCGAACAGGGAGAGAATCTGTTCGATGAATTATGGCTAGGCGCGGTGCAAGCAGTGGAAAGGAACTCCGATCCGCTCATCATCCATTTGCTGCTCAGCGCCTTGCTGTTTAGTTGGTTCGTCGTTCAGGCGTTTAGGAGCCGGACGTGGTCGACGGAGGACGAGGGAATGGTGGTCGCCCGGTTGGTGATGGGGCGCCCGGCAGCGGCGGTACTGTTGCTGTCCATGTTGGCAGTGAGGGTCACAATTCCCGATGCCCCGGCTCGGTTCGTCGCTCTCCTCACGCTGGCTGCCGTGGCTCCGTTGTACCGATTGTTGCCCCGAATGATTCCCAAGCTTCTCAGGCCGGCTCTTTACGGATTTGCCGGCGTGTTCCTGTTTACCGTTTTTGTGGAGCTGTTGGAGCCCTATAGCGTTATCTGGCGCCTGTCCCTCCTGGTCAGCAATGTGCTAGGTCTGTGGACGTTGTGGTTGGCCCTCCGCATACCAATCGAGTCGTCTTCCGAGCCCTCGACCTGGCG
The DNA here is from genome assembly GCA_964196605.1 of uncultured Acidimicrobiia bacterium. Taxonomy (GTDB): domain Bacteria; phylum Gemmatimonadota; class Gemmatimonadetes; order Gemmatimonadales; family GWC2-71-9; genus N074bin45. The sequence goes on along the minus strand of CAXMUQ010000088.1, from coordinate 571 downwards.
CCGGACGTTCCGGAAACTGGGATACGCCGTTGGCGCATTTATGGGCATCGCCCTGGTCGGCAATGTCTTCGGCTTTACCGCATTGGCGCATTTTCTCCTTCGCGGGTCGTACCTTGCCGTCTACTACATCCTGCTGTTGATCGCAGTGGCCCTGGTTATGGAGGCCATGTGGGTGGCCTTGCTGCGTGTTCCGATGGTGCTCAAGAGCAACGCCGTGCGGCGACATACCCGCACGTTGCAGCGGCGAGGTATCACAATTGTCAGATTGATAGCCGTGGTCGCCTGGTTCGGCCAACTACTGGATGTATTCGGAGTGTTTGCCCCGGTCACAGGCTGGCTACTGGGTATTCTGACTTCACAAGTGCACTTCGGGGCAATCGCGCTGTCACTTGGTGGCATTGTGGCGTTCTTCGCGACCCTGTGGGCCGCTTTCATGGTGTCGCGGCTTATCCGGTTTCTCCTGGAAGAAGATGTCATGCCCCGTGTTGAATTGCCGAGGGGCGTCCCCCGGGCGATCAACATCGTAATACACTACACAATGGTGGTGGTGGCGTTCCTGCTGGCTATCTCG
>CAXMUQ010000087.1:0-4927 GCA_964196605.1 uncultured Acidimicrobiia bacterium | reverse complement strand
GGATAGCTCCATCGCCGGCCAGATCAATACGCTGGAAGGCGCCGATGCCGCGGGGCTCGAGGCCACCAGGTTCTGGGACGCTCTCGACGCCTTCATGATGAACCGAGTCGAGGCCAATGTGGGACGTTTGCAGTTGGCCATGGTCGACCGTACCAGGCAGCGGCACAGGATCCGCCAAATGGGCCGGACAGGGGCGTCGGAAGGTGAACTTCTCACCGCCCACACCCGGTTGCAGGGCGCCGAAACCAGAGTTCAGACGCTGGTTGTCAGCCTCTATAGGCAGGCCGACCTCCTGGACCGGCGCGGCCGTGAAACTGCCCAATACCGTCAGCTGCTCATCCGTGCTACCGGTGAGGTCACCGGTGATATCCTGGACCCCAAGGTCTTCTTTGGCCTGGCCCAGGATTTTCTTTCCGGCCTGTGGGTGTGGATCAAGGACAATGGGCCCACGCTGCTGACGCGGCTGTTGATCCTCGTCGGCGTCACGCTGCTGTTCCGCTGGGGCGTCAATTTGCTGTGGCGCGTGCTGCGTGTGACCGGACTCCTCAAGATGCACCGCCTGCTGGCCGACATGACGGGCCGAATGATCAAACCCATGGGGACGTTTCTTGGCGTGGTCGTGGGACTCTCGATGCTGGGGGTCAACCCCACCCACCTTGTCACGGGGGTAGGGGTGGCGGGCATCATCATCGGCCTGGCCCTGCAGGACTCCATGGCTAATCTTGCGGCCGGCTTTTTCATTCTCATGTACCGGCCCTATGATGTAGACGACATCGTCAGCGCCGGGAGCGTGGTCGGAACCGTCAAACAGATGGGGCTGGCCAACACCACCATCGTGACATTCGACCGCAAGCGGTTGTACGTGCCCAACCGTAAGATCTGGAGTGACGTAATCGAGAATCACTCAGCCGAACCAGTCCGTAGGGTCGAGGCCCTGGTAAAAGTGGGCTATGGCCAAGATCTCGATCGAGCCTTCGGCGCCATTCGCAGCCTGCTGCAGGAACACGAGGTGGTGCTCGACGAACCCGAACCGTTGTTGTACGTCAAGGACTTCGGCGACTCTTGGCTGGATGTGGTGGTGTGGTGCTACGTGCCGAGCGCCAAATGGTGGGCTACGAAGGAGAGTCTTCCGCGACTCATCCGGCTGAAGTTCGAGGAAGAAGGCATCACGATCCCGGTGCCCAGCCGTGAAATCGTGACACCGGGCCGCAGGGATACGGAGGATGCTGTTTCGGGGGGCCGGACCAGCGAACCCAACGCATGACTCCACTAGGTCGTCATCCTATTCGATCGGAGTAGGCCATGAACATCAAGCACCTGAGTGCCGGACTGTCGTTCGAGGGAAAGGTCTCCGGACGTCGGCAGACCTACTACGTCTTTTCCAGCCCCAAGGCCTATTTCGTCTTCTCCTTCTCCCGCTCCAAACCCAAAGCCGGCTACTTCAACATGGTCTCCAAGGAGGCCTACACCTACGTCCGCAAACTGACCCGCGGCCGCCAGGGCGTCACTTCCCAGGACGTCAACAAACGAGCCCGCAACAAAAAACTCGTCGGCTCCCCCCTCGAAGCCCTGAACGTCCTGTACGTGATGGTGACCCTCGGCGAAGCCAAGATCGACCAGCGCCACACGGGGATACAGCTGTTCTTCAATGTGGGTGACTGACGTCAGGCGATCAGACGGTCAGACGGTCGTGGGGTTTACGACCAGGGCATAGAGTAGATCCATTAGTCCCTCTTTTCCCTCTTAGCCCTCTTTCCCCTCTTAGCCATCCACCCAGTTAACGTCAGGGTAACGGGCCTAGCCGAACCTCCCGGTGTACGCTAGCCTTGGGTAATGATATCTCGTCCGGGGGCCATTCCCCCATCGAATAAGCTCGTTACCGTGGTGATGCTCGACGGGGCGCGGCCGGATGTGTTCGATCGGCTGGTCGCCGCCGGCGATCTGCCCTCGATCAGCCGCCACGTGCTCGAGCCGGGTGGCCGGGTGCCCGCCACCACGGTATTCCCTTCGACCACCGGCATCGCCTACCTCCCGTTTCTCACCGGCTGCTACCCCGGAACGTGCCAGGTGCCGGGAACGCGCTGGATGGATGTGGCACACTACGGGGGCCGCTGGATTCACGATCGCGAGCACGTCCGGAGCTACTGTGGTTATCAGGGAGGTATGCTGAACAGTGATGTCGCCGACTCGGTGCGCTCTATCTTTGACATCGAAAAGGACAGCACCGCTATCTGCAGCCCGTTCACACGGGGCCTCGGAGATGGCCGGCATCGTCGAAGCGTGACCCGCTTGGTGTATGGCGCCGCAGCACACTACAACTGCAACTACGAACCTCTCGACCGAGCGGTCTGCCGGGAAATGGTCGAACAGGCAGGTCAGCGCCCCCGATTCATGTTCGCCGTGCTTCCCGGGATCGATGGCGTGGCCCACCTGCGGCATCCAGAACACGCACGGGTGCTCGAACTGTACCGCGAATTCGATCGCGATCTGGGCAGGTACCTGGCTGCTGTCGGGAGCGACACGGACCACTTACTGATGCTGGTGAGCGATCATGGATTCTCGCGGATGGATCGCCACGTGGACATCGCCTTGGCGCTGGAAGACATCAATATTCCCACGCTGCGCCATCCAGTGTTGTGGCGCCGCCGTCCCAGGGCCGCCGTCATGGTGTCGGGCAACGCTTCGGCGCAGGTCTATCTGGCGCCCGGTACGCCCAGGTCATACCGGTATCCGTTGTCGGCCATCGAGAGCGGTGAGATCGAGGGGATTCCCAAGACCCTGGTCGAGCATCTGGCTAATCTTCAAGGAGTCGCCTTCGTCGCCGCGGTCGAGGGCGAGGATGTCGTGGTCGTTTCGGTATCGGGAAGAGCGCGAATCACCACCCAGGGAAACATCATCGGCTACACGCCCGAAACCGGTGCTGCTCTCGGGTATGGACCCACGCCGCAGTCGCACGACTCCGATGGTTGGTTGAGGGCCACCATCGACAGCCCGCATCCTGACGGCCCGGTACAGCTGCTCCAGTTGTTCGGCAGCCACCGGACCGGGGACCTCATCGTTTCGGCTAAGTCGGGGACCGATCTCCGATCGGACTGGGAGGTTCCGGAGCACAAGGCCGGACACGGCAGCCTGGCCGCGGATCAGATGCTGTGTCTGGCGGCCATCAACCGACCGGTGGAGGGACCCATGCGCGCAGTTGATACGTTCCCCATGATTCTGGAACACTTGGGCCATGATATCCCGGACGGGATCGACGGACGGCTTCGCCGGCAGGCGGTAGAGGCGGTAGGACGATAGGGCGGATGGGATTTCGGGATTTCGGGATTTCGATATTCCGGGAGTCCGAGAATGTGGGATTGGGCTCACGAGCAACCCCAATCGATCAATTCCGGATTCTCGGAATGTCGAAATCCCGAAATCCCTTCCGCCTATTGCCGCCCGCGCCGGGTCAGCCCTCGCATCGTCGGCAGCCTGAACGTTGCCACCACGCCGGCGTGATCCGATGGCCACAGACCGGACACCGTGCGGTCCACTTGCTCGTCACCCACCACGTCGACCCAAGACGGACCCACCACCGAGCGCGGCAGGAAATCAAAGTCGTTTCGCACCATGATCAGGTCGATGCGCTCAACCAGTTGTGAGGTGCCGTTTTGCAGGTCGGCCGCCTGACAGCAAGTGTAGCCGGAATCGTCGAAACGGCGTCCTCGAGGTACTCGCTTGAGCCAGACGTCGGTGAAGTGGCCTGCGCGTAACTGGTTGTACGGGGCATCCGGATCTGCGTCGGCCGGACCGGCATTGAGGTCTCCCATCACCACCACCGGATCGGTGGCATCTCCCAGCGCCTCGAGCAGTTCGTTCACCTGATCCTTCTGGATTTGGGGGTTAGGCAGTTTCGGCTCGAAGTGGGTGTTCACTACCCGGTACCTCTTGCCGCCGATCCGGACGTCCGCGGCCGTGTACCCTCTGAGAATGTCGAGCATCGCGGGCCCGAACGGCACGGTAAGCTTGGCTTGGTATACCACCGCCTCGGTATTGTCGAACGGGACGTCTCCCCTTACCAACAAGGCGTCAGAGTCCATCAACCTTACGCCGCCGCCCCCAACCGGGAGCTGAAGTTGGGTCAATATCTCCTGGGCCACAACCTGGTAGTTGAGGCCCCGCGCACTCAGTTGTGCCATCAATATCTGGAGAAAGTCGACGACCATGTCTGGCACGCCTCCTATGCCTTGGGTGCTGACGACCCACACTTCTTGGAGCCCGATTACATGCGGATTGGCCTCCATGATCAGGTCGGCGATGGCGCCCGAGCGCTCGCCGTAATCGGTGGCAATGAAGGTGCCCAGAGCCTCCTGCACCCGTTGGTCGAACTCCTCCGGCGGCGAGGCCAGCACCCGGTCGACGTCGGTCCCGATATAGAGGTTGTAGGTCATGACGGTGAGCGGGCCCGCGCGATGCATCATCCCGCGGCCGAGGAACGGCTCGAGATCCGGCGCGATGACCAGCTGATCGGCGTCCGGATTCTGGGTTGCCGCGGCCGGGCCGGTGACGTCGTCCGCCGTACAACCCCAAGCAATGGCCAGGGTACTCAGAACAGTGAGCATATTTTTCATGGTATCCCCCCACGGTAGTGCGGCTCTCGCTGTGGTTAGAGTCCGCGCCGCTCGCACGACATTTTCCGTCGCGCAGAGCCCCTTCGACTCACCGCGAAGCCGTCAGGGCACGGCACGTCACGGGAGAGGATAGGTCGGGGTCGTCAAGAACCGGTCAAGTGCCTATGTCCGGGCGGTAAGGTCGTAGGGGGATCACTCCTGACATCTTAGTGTTCAAGGCTCAGTATTCATCACGCCCGCCGGCTGCCACACCGCCTGGCCGCGCGCCGACGCCGGTTCCAGCATTATCACGCGTCCTTTGGCCAGGCTCCGCGCGC
>CAXMUQ010000086.1:0-18770 GCA_964196605.1 uncultured Acidimicrobiia bacterium | reverse complement strand
GTCGCCACTTTGTCATGTCGGCACGACGCAGAGGCACGGTTGGCGCATCGGTGTTGAACAGGATGTAGTCTTCCCGGTCAAAAATCTCGAGCAGGCCGAATCGTTCGGCCTTGGCGACTCGTTTGAAACACTCGAACATTACCACTGGCCGATACTCGAAGATGATATCGGCCAGCGTGAGGATGACCTCGCGGTCGTTTCCTTCCGTATCGATCTTGATCAGCGACAGCGAGGGTAGTGCGTCCGGGTGATGGTTGCGCAGGTAGGCGGCCAGGTTGATACCTCGTACCTTTTCCTCCAGTGCATAGCGGCCGTGCTCGGAGCTGTCCACCGCTGACAGCCCACCGTTGCTGAAGGTCGCCTCACTCGAGTGATAGAAGAAATCTCCGTCCCGTTCCGTTGCTGCACAGTTCAATGGGACGATGTGCATCTTGTCGGAATTGAGCGTGGCGTTGATCGCCAGAATCTCGAAAGTGCGGGGGTTGGGCTCCAACGCCAGGACAATCCCGTTTGGTCCTGCGGCAAGCGCCATGGGGATGGCGGTATCACCGACATTGGCGCCGATGTCGACGACCAGGTCGCCCTTGGAAATGAAGCGCTCGAACCACGCCAAATGGCCCTCTCCGATCCACGGTTCATAGACGAAGGGGTTGAGCCACTGGGCGTAGGCGATGTCTCCATATCCCGGAACGGCGAGGGTCCGGATCTCGTGACCGAATTCCTGCGGCGTCTGGAGCAGCTTGCGCTTGGCGAGTTTGGCTTTCAGGTAGCCGATCATCGGTGGTCCGTGGGCGATGTCGAGGGCCAAGTAGTTCCAGATGCCTCGGTCTCCCAACAATAGACCCCTATAACTTGGCAGGCCAGTGCCAGGCTATTCCCCGCGCAGCACCTCCATTGGCTCGACACGGCTGGCTCTGCGCGCCGACAACCAGGTCGTGGCCATCGCCAGACACACGAATCCCAGTCCGACTACCAGGTACGTCACCGGATCGACTGCCGCCACGCCGTACAGCAGGCTTGCCTGGATCTTGGTGAACACCATCGCCCCCAGCAGGCCGATGACCGTACCGCCGATGATCAACCGGGTGCCGCTCTTCAGGAATCGCCTGACCTCATTAGCCGGCTCGGCGCCCAGTGCCATGCGGAGACCGATCTCCCCCCGTCGTTCCATCACCACGAAGGCAATCACTCCGTAGATCCCCACAAGAGCCAAGGCCAGGGCAACGCCGGCGAACACATTGAGTAACGTGGCCGCCAGCCGCTCTCGTGCCACCGAGTTCCCCACATGATCGGCCATGGTAGTTCGATTGGACACCAGGACGTTGCGGTCCAGGGGTGTCACAGTGTTCACCACGGCTCGGAGCGCCATTGTGGGATCGCCGGAGGTGCGCACCACCAGGTTCATGGACCCGAGCCAGTAGCCACCGGGCTCGGTGTACGCCTGAGTGTAGGGCGTGTAGTAGGAAGCCTTGTATTCGGCGTCGAGTGCATCGTGTTTGACGTTCTCGACCACTCCCACAATCTGGCGCACGGTGCTGTCGGGAGAAGTGATGACGAACATCGATTGGCCAAGGGGATCCTCGCCGGCAGGGAAGAACCGATCGACGAATGCCTCGTTCACCACTACCACCGGCAGAGCCCCGGCCCGGTCGGCGTCGGTGAAACCGCGACCTCGAACGATGGCCATATCCATGGCCTGGAAGTAGCCGGCGTTGACCGAGTGCCAACCGTAGTCCCGTTTCTCGCCCTCACGCCACGCAGGTTGCCCTACGATCTGGACGCTCCACGTGCCCTCGAAGTCCAACAGTGGCAACCAGCTGGTGAGCCCGACATGCTGTACCTCGGGAAGCGCCTGGACCAGTGGCAACAGCCGATCGAAATACTGTTGCTGTTCCAGGGTCCCCGGATACTCGCCACCGGGCAGTGACACCTTCATGGTGGCCACGCCGGAAGGATTGTAGCCGGTCTCTACGGTGAGGAGTTTCTTGAGCGTCACCATCATGAGCCCCGCCGACACCAAGAGCACGAGGGAAAACGCCAGTTGGGTAACAGTGAAGACGCCGTGGAGCCTGTGCTGGCGGCTATCCCCCGTCAGGCTACGGCCCGACTCGGTGATGGTGGCTACCAGACTTCCACCGGCACTTCGCAGCGCCGGGACCAAGCCAGCGAGTACGCTGGTGATCAAGGTGATGCCGGCCGCAAAGACCAATACCCGGCCGTCCATGCCGATGTGTTCGACCCGCGGAAGTTCGTTGGGCGCCAAACCGACCAGCGCCTTGGTGCCGATCACCGCCAGCGGCACACCGATAACCACACCCACCAACCCCAATACGCCACTTTCAAACAGTCTCATGCGGATCAACCGGGCCCTACCCGCGCCCAATGCGGCACGCACCACCATGCCGCGGTGCTCGGCGAAACCACGCATCAGCAACAGGTTCGACAGATTGACCACCGCCGAGAGCAACAGGAACCCCACTGCCGCCAACAGCAGCATCAACGCCGGACGGATGGCGCCCACCACCACCTCTTCCATCGTCACCACGTTGGCGCCCCAGCCGTCGAGGAATTCGGGGTACATCGGGGTGAGCCCGGCCACCACTCGATCCATGTCCGCCTGGGCCGCGGCAAGGGAAATCCCCGGCTTGAGGCGGGCGGCGACCGTGAGTCCGTGGCTGCGCCGGTTCTGCAGCGCCTGTTCGCTCAGGATCCACGGGTAGTAGATGTCGGGCGAGCGGTCCAGGAAAGCGAATCCCGCCGGCATGATGCCCACGATGGTGGCGTTCCCACGGGTGGTGGCCATGTCACTGCCAACCACGGCGACGTCGCCGCCGAAGCGACGCTGCCAGTACTCGTGTCCCAGGATCACCACGGACGCGGCGTCCCCTCCGCCGTCATCCACCGTGAACGGCCGCCCCTCGGCGACCGGCTGTCCCACAACCGAGAAGAACGAGGGGGAAACCCAACCGGTCTCTACTCGTTCTTGGCCCGAGGGCGTCGTCAGACGGGTGAACCCCATGCCGAAGTTGGCCATGTCGGTGAAAGAGCGGTTTAGCTCGCGCCAATCGCTGAAGTTGGCTGCCGCCACCGGATTGCGATCTTCGATCTCGGTGCCCCGTCGGTCGACCTCGTATACCAGGACCAGACGGTCCGGTTCGGGGATGGCCGGTGAGGTCAACAACACTCCGTTGACCACGTTGAAGACGGCGGTGGTGGCGCCGATACCCAAGACCATGGTGATGATCATGGCCGCGGTGTGCGCCGGCCGCGCCATCATGCCGCGGACGGCATAGCGAAAGTCGTGCTTGAGTTCGTTCATGAGTTCTGACCGTGGTCGTCCGGGGCCGTGCGCCACGTCGCGCACCCGTTCCCGGGAGAGAGAGAAAAGGAAACGCCATGCCTCACGGGCATACCAGCGGCGAGCACGAGACACACCGTGGCGCATGGCCTGATGGTGGAATCGTTCCAGGAGGTCGCCCAGGATATCGTCCCTGGATGGGCGGGGGAGGACCAGCATGAGGAGCCACGTGGCGTGGCGCGGCGGCTCCGGGCGGAAGGCGATCACTACCGCTCCTCCAACAGCTCTTCAAGACCCGACCACATCTGCATGATGGCGGTGCCGGATGAGCGGAGCTTGGCCAACCCTTCATCTGCAACCGTGAAGTACCGGCGGGGCCGCCCGCCTCGTTCCGCCGTGCCCGCCCCCAATTGAGAGGTAACCAGGCCCTTTTCCTCTAGGCGCTTGAGGGCGATGTAGGCTGCGGCCTGAGAAATGTCCCGGGCCGTCCGCGACTCCAAATGCTCGATGACGGCCGCCCCGTAGGCGTCGTCACCCAGGTGGAGGACAGCCAGCAGGATCAGGTGTTCGAATTCGCCTAGGGTGGCTCGCATGGCTCAACTCATCATTGTTGACTTAGCAATGTTGAGTTGAAAGGGTCCGTTTGTCAAGCGCTGGGCCGACTTGGCAGACTCGTGCTGCACGTCGGTGACTACCGGCATCTCTGCCATCGGGCTGGCTGCCGCTTACGCCGTGGACGACGATGTATCGGCCGCCATCGTCCTCGTGATTCCGGCAAACCAGATAGTCAGCAGCGTACTCTTGGGGCGGGGAACCACGCGAAGGTCTTCGAGTGTTCACTAGTGGACAGCGAGGAGTCACCACATTCCTAAAACACCACGTCGATCGTCTCTTCCTCAGCGCTGAACGTGTACGACCGCTGGGTGTCATCCGGCAGGTGGACCACCTTGAGAATGTTCTTCTGATCTTCGAACATGTCGAGAAGCAACGCATTGCGCATGCGAAAATCGCCAATCGGCTCCCCGGCATCGAACCGAATCAGGAACCACCAGGCCGGCTCCCGGTCCACCACGTCATCACCACTGCCGATGATGTTGCCCGCGAGTTTCTTGCCCGCAACGTTGAACTGGAATTGCCTGGCGAAGTAAGCCAGAAACAGACTGTCGACCGCCGGGCTGGTTTCCATGCGAAACGAATCCTCACCGGCGGCGTGGGCCAGAGTGGCCTCGAGGTCGTCGGTGTAGAACCGGATCCGCGCCACCGCCACGTTCCCCTCGATGGCCATGCGTCCGTAGGTGACATGGAATTCGTGCGCCCGATGCGGCGCTGCGGTGAGGCTGGCGAGTAAGGCGATGGTGAGAATCCAGGGCATGGTTGCTCTTTGAAGGCGAGTTGTCGGTGATCAGTAATCAGTAATCAGTGATCGGTGCGACAACTGATCACTGATCACTGATTACTGGCAACTGGCGACTCACCATCCCCCCCACACCTAACTAACATCCGCCGGCAACTCCCAAACATTGTTACTCCGGTCGATATCGGCGTAGGCCTCGTCAGGATCGACGATCACTCGGGTGACGACCTTGTCGCTGAAGAAGCCTTTCTTGAACGTCAGTTCGTTGTAGCGCCACACTTCGACCGGCAGGTCGATGCGCTCCGTGGTGCCGTCCTCGAAGGTAACCTCCAATTCCAGCGGCATCACCAGACCACCCTTGTTGTCAACCTGGATGCGATAGTAGTACTGGCCCTTGTCGGTACTACCGATCAGTTCCTCGGCGGACTGGGCTTCGACGCTGACGATCTCCTGGTCGTTGGCGTGGGTGGTAAAGAACCAGCCGCGCCAGAACCAGGCCATGTTTTCACCCAACCCTTCTTCCATTGAGCGGAAGAAGTCGGCCGGCTGCGGGTGCTTGAACATCCAGGTCTTGGAGTAATCACCGAAGGCCTCGTCGAACGCCTGCTCACCGGACACGTGTTCTCGCAGCATGACCAGTCCGGTGGCCGGTTTAGCGTAGCCGTTGTTGCCGAAATCTTTATGGATCAAGTCGGAGTGGGTCATGATCGGCACCTGATCGGTGTCGCGCATGTAGTCCACGATGTTGCCGGACGGCCCACGCCGGCTGGGGTAGCTGCAATCTTCGGTCTGGGTCCAGTAGGTGCCACAGTAAGTCTGGGCGTATTCGATCTCCCCGTAGTACTGGAGGAAGGTGTTGAGCCCCTCGTCCATCCAGGTCCACTTGCGCTCGTCAGAGGCAACGATCATGGGGAACCAGTTGTGGCCCACTTCGTGGATGGTCACCCCGATGAGGGCGCGCTCCAGACCATCGCTGTAGCTGCCGTCCGGCTGCGGGCGGGCGCCGCAGAAGGCGATCATCGGATACTCCATGCCGAATACGGGGCCGTGCACGTTGACGGCTTTGGGATAGGGGTACTCGAACGCCAACCGGCCGTAGGTCTTGAGCGTCTGGATGGTGGCCCGGGTCGACACCTTGTCCCACAGCGGCATGGCGTCTCGCGGATAGAGCGAGTGGACCTTGATGGGCTCTGATGAGGGATCGTAGCGGAAGCCGGCCGCGTCCCACACGTACGTCTTGGACGATACCCAGGCAAAGTCGCGTACGTCATGGGCGATGAAATGCCAGGTGAGCATGCCGTCATTGGTCGGCCGAGTGGCGGGATCCAGGACCTCATCCGGCCGGACGATGAACACCGGCTCCTCGCTCTGGTAGGCCTGTTCCAGGCGCTGCCGCTGGGTTGCGGTCAGGACTTCATCGGAGTTCTGCAGCTCGCCCGTGGCGTCGACGATGTGATCCCACGGCACGGTGACCTTGACGTCATAGCTGCCGAAGTTGAGATAGAACTCGCCCCGGCCCATGAACTGGTCGGTCTGCCACCCGTTGACGTCGTCGTACACGCTCAGGCGGGGGAACCACTGGGCCATTTCGTAGAGCCAGCCGTCGGTCACTTGCTCCTTGGCGCCTCGGGCCCGGTCGGGGATCGGGTAGCTCCACTCGATCTCGAGTTGCTGCATGCCACCGGACTCCAGCGGCACCGGCAGCAGCACCTTGAGGAGCGTGTTGTTGACTCGCCACTCGGTTTCGATCGGCTCACCATCGGCCAACAGCTGCACCCGGTTCAGGGTATAGCCTCCTTCGAACGGGTCCAGGCCTACGAAGCGGCGGAATTGGGGGCTGATACTGTCGGGCAGGGCGCCCTGGGTCTGGCCGGACCGGCTGTGTTCCTGGGAGCGGACGTTCTGGTCGAGCTGGATCCACAGGTAGCGCAGGCGGTCGGGCGAGTTGTTGTGGTAGCTGATGCGCTCCCACCCGGTGATGCTGTGGTCTACCGTGTCGAGCGCCGCCTCGATCTGGTAGTCCACCTGTTGCTGCCAGTAGCCTTTGCCCGGCGCCCCCGAGGCGGTGCGGTAGTCGTTGGGATTAGGCCACTCCTCCATCTCCCGAAATATGCTGTTGTTGGTCTCGGTACCGTCGTCGTGGAGCCAGTACTGGGCCTGGGCGGCCGTCAGCGGTGCCGCCAGGGCGATCAGCAGCGGGGTGGCCAGGCGGGACAGGTGGGGGATGCGCATTGTGAGGCCTCGATCAAGATTGGATGTATGGCCTTAAGGGTATCGTCCCGCTGAGCAAGAAAGTGTGATGGGAGTATGAAGAAATCTAGAGAATGGGCCGCTGCCGAGAAACGAAGAGGGCGGTAGTAGGCGGTAACGGGCGGTACTGGATGTTCCTTACCGCCCGCTACCGCCTGTTCCGCCCTCTACCGCCAAGAAGTCGTCCCCTGCTAGTGCAATTCCAGCTCCATCTGAATATTGCACCGTTCATACGGTGAAGGCCGACCGCTGACCCGCTTGAACCCCAACTTGCGGTAGAGCGCAATGGCCGGCGTGAGCACGGTGTTGCTCTCAAGGAATACCGTCCTGGCACCAAGATCCCGCGCCCGCTCGATAACGGCACGGCCCAGGAGCCAGCCGATGCCTTTCCCGCGGGCGGATTCTGAGACGGCCATCTTGGCCAACTCGTAGCGTTCATCATTCATCTTGATGAGAGCACAGGTTCCTACTACCTCGCCGTGGTGGCACGCCATCACGATGGCGCCGCCGGGATCCAGGATGTGGTGTTCGGGATCATCCAGTGACTCGTGGTCGGCGTCTTCCATCTCGAAATAGCGCTCGATCCACTCCACGTTGAGATCATGAAACGCGTCGCGGTGCTCTGAGGTGTAGTCCACGATTTCGGTTTCGGCCTGCTGCCGCCGCTGGTACTTCTCCTTGACCCTGCGGAATAGGTCTTGTTCCTCCAGCGACGTCTCGACATCTCCCAGAGCCCGCCACAGATCGCTGCGGGCCTCGGCCAGTAGTTCCTCGACCGCTTCAGTGACGTCGGCGTACTGGTTACGGATCTTGGGAATCAGTTCGCGCCCATCGTCCGACAGCGCGATGACGTTGACCCGTCCGTCCTCGGCGCTCCGCTCGCTGGTGACCAGACTGGCGTGGTCCATTCCCTTGACGATCTGGCTTACGGAGGCGTGTGAATGTCCAATCTGTCGGGCGATCTCACTGGTTGAAATGCCCGCGTCCGCATGGGAAAGGACGTAGAACACAGGGAACCACTTTGGGTCGACCCCCACGCCGTAGAGCTGATATATCCGGCGGGTGTCATCGGTGAAGATGTCGCTCATTCGGCGGAGGCGGCTGCCGATGGCCATGGTTCCCACGCGGTCGAAGAAGTTCATCATAATTCGTAAGTCATTACGTAACTACTAATACAGTATCCGTCCCACCGCAATGTACATCCGCCTGTCCACGTTGCCCCAGCTGTCCTCGCTGCCTCCGCTGTCGTCGCCGCCATCGCTTTTTCCAGTTGCCCCAGTCGCCTGTCGCCGGCATGTTGCTGTGCGATAATCCACATTGCGGCCACTGGAGCAAGCAAGCCGCGTCCCAATTCGAGCGTGCCGGTCTCGCGACGCCGAGTAGCTACCGCCCATGTCCCAGATCGAAATCGTTGCCGTAGTCTTCGGATTGTTCGCCGTCTGGTTCACTGTGCGCCAGAACATCTGGTGCTGGCCGATGGGGCTAGTTCAGGTCTCACTGTACATCGTGGTGTTCTATCAGGTGAAGTTGTATTCCGACCTGATCCTGCACGTCATCTACGTCGGCGTGCAACTGTTCGGCTGGTATCACTGGCTGCATGGCGGCCGAGAACGCGGCAAGCTCGAGGTGTCGTATCTCAGTCGTCTCCACCTCTTTGGCTGGGTGCTTGTGGTTGCGGCCGGAACCGCGTCTTGGGGAAAACTCATGGGATCGCTTACAGACGCGGCGGTACCATATGGTGACGCCTTTACCACGGCCGCCAGTCTGGTGGCGATGTGGCTACAAGTGGAGAAGAAGGTGGAGTCGTGGGCGTTCTGGATTGCGGTCGACGTGGTGGCCGTGGGGATCTATTCCTATAAGGGCCTCTATCCCACCACCGGTCTTTACGCCGTTTTTCTCATCCTGTCGATCATGGGATGGCGCCAGTGGCGCTCTTCGTATCGGGCAGGTGTCGGAAACTGGAAATTAGAAACTGGAAATTAACGGGATCCCAATTTCCATTTTCTAGCTTCCAGTTTCCAATTTCCATTGTTTCCATATCCCAACCGTCATCACCGGCACCACGAACACCACCAGAAACCCATAAGTAATGATCCCGTAGCCTCGTGCCACCAGCGCCGTCAGTCCCACCACGTCGGCGATGACCATGGCGCTAAGCAGTATGACCAGAGCGACCGCCACCCGGAACCACGGAGAGAGAGACCGGCCGCGTTCCCGGAGTACGTGGTCGATCCGTTCGTTGACGCCGTGGATCATTGCCGTCCCCGTCTCCACAAAGGTGCCGAACAACACCATGGGAAACAGATAGGCGAACAGGCCCGCTCCGCTGATGGCGTTGAGCAACACCGTTACCGGGAGAATCGTATCCGCCCCTACGGCGAGTGTCTCATACTGGCCGATCATCGCCACAAAAAAAAGCATCGCCGGAATCATGGCGATGGGTCCGCCCAGCAAACCTGCGGCAACCGCTTCCCGGCGCGTGTGGAGGTGACGAATACAGAACAGCAGAATCGGCACCATGGCCACGTTGTACCCGGCGTAGGCCAGTCCACTGCCGAACCAGCCGGGCCGAGTATCGATGGTGGTCAGGTTGGCGGCGATGGTGCCTGAGTGTTGGGTGAGGTGCCAGCCGAAGAGCACCAGGTACGCCCCGTAGAGTACCAGGGACCACACCGCGAAGAATCGCTCGACAGCGGAAGTGCCGAAGAATACCAACACCGCAATCAGCGCCATGATGGCGATTATCCCAACGATGGTTGGCAGCCCGAACGTGTCCCGCAGAATCTCTCCGGCCGAGGCACCGATCACGGAGATGACCAACAGCATGAGGAGGAGGTAGAGACCCTCGTACAACGGCCACGCCGGTCCCAGCAGTTTCTTCATGAAGCTGCGGTAGTCGAACAACTGGAACCGGCGAGCGAACTCGAACGAGGCCGCCAGCACCAGGCTGAACACCACCGTAGTCACCACCATCCCGGCCAGACCGCCCCTGGGCCCGAACGGGAGGAAAAACTCCGCCAACTCCCGGCCCGATCCGTAGGCGCCCGCAATGATGGCCGACTGGAACACCAAGCCCGGTAGAAGATAGCGCTGAAACCAGTTGTCATTCATCGTGCTGGAAACTAGCAACTAGGAATTGGCATGTGCCATTCTCAGTTTTGGATTCCCATGGTGGCCAAATTGACCTGAGGTGAAGCCTGCCGAAACCGATTATGCCCAACGTGAGTATTGCAGGAATGAACATTGACTCTACATCTACCGGTACACGCGCGTTGCGGCTGCTGGCCCTCATCGCTTTCATTTGGGGTTGTCGCGCCACAGTGGCGCCGGCGCAGCAAGGCGACGTCGCCTGGAACGGCACGACGGCCTTTGTCGACATCGACGTGGTTCCGATGGACCGGGAGGTGGTGCTCCGGCGACAGACGGTGCTGGTCAGCAATGGGGTGATCGTCCAAATGGGACCCGCCGGCAGCGTAGCAATACCGGGCGACGCCCTAACGGTCGATGGGACGGGCAAGTATCTGCTGCCGGGGCTCGCCGATCTCCATGTCCACGTCCAACACGAAGAAGATCTCCCCGTCTACTTGGCCCACGGAGTGACCACAGTCCTGAACATGGGCGGGCGATCCCATCTGCTGGGCTGGAGAGATCGGCTGGCGTCAGGCGAGTTGGTCGGCCCGCACCTCCTGGTCAGCTTCTTCATCGACGGCCCCAACGGCCGATTTGGCATCGTCAACACTACCGAGGAGGCGCGCCTTGCGGTCAGGGATGCTTCCTCCAGCGGCTACGACTACATCAAAGTCTACAATTCACTGACGTCGGCCCAATTTGCGGCAATCGTCGAGGAAGCTCGCGCGGCGGGCCTGGCGGTTATCGGCCACGGTGTTCGCCAGCCCGGCATGGCAGGCGTTCTTCAGGGTGGGCAGGTGATGATCGCCCATGGTGAGGAGTACATCTACACCTTCTTCGGCAACACCGTCGACCGGTCGCGCATCCCAGCCGCCGTCGAGCTCACCAAGCGGACCGGCGCATACGTCCTCCCCAACCTCTCGGCCTTCGAGATCATGACCCTGCAGTGGGGCAAGCCGGCGGTGGTAGACAGTTTCCTGGCCCTGCCGGAGGTGCGCTATCTCCACGCGTCCTACCAGGAATCGTGGCAAGGTGGACAGTACACCGGTCGCAGGGGTAGCCTGGCCACACGGTTGGCATTTCTCAAAGACCTGACACTGGCCTTGGCCCGCGCGGACGTTCCGCTCCTCCTTGGCAGCGACTCTCCAGGTATCCCGGGGATGTTCCCCGGTGCTTCCATTCATAACGATCTGCGAAACATGGTGGAGGCAGGCCTTACGCCCTACCAGGCCCTGTCAGCGGGAACGCGGACCGCGGGGGAGTTCGTACTGCTCACCCGTCCTGGCAGCGAGGTCTTTGGCGTGGTTGCCCCCGGCGCCCGGGCCGACTTGATGGTTCTGGAAAACAACCCGCTCGAGAATGTGGCGAACGCCCGGAACCCAGATGGCGTCATGGTGGCTGGAACGTGGTGGACGGCCAACGCCATCCACCGGCAACTGCAAAGTCTCTACGGCGGCGACAACAGATGAAAATTCCATGCTGTTTCCTCGGACACATCCCCTAACTCCACACCCGTCTCCCCCGTCTCCCGTCCCCCGTCCTCCGCACCCAAAATCTGTGCAACATTGATCCGTTCGCGACTCTCCCGTCGGATACACTCTGACCGGGAGATTGTCATGTCACGTAACATGTTACCCCTATTCAGCATAGCTCTGGTTGGCGCCTGCCAGATGGCCATGCCCCTGGAGGACGAGGTCTCGCAGGACAAGGCCCAGCTGATCACCGTGAACGCCCCAGTTCAAGGCTCGCCAGCAGCCGGCGCAAGAATGGCCTTGGCCGAAGCGACCCTGGAGCAGCCGTTTGAGATCTCCATCAATCGCAAACTTGTTCGGCGTGGCATCTTGGAGTTGGAAGTGGAAGATGTCGAACGCCTCGTTGCCACCATCGACTCGCTGGCAGTGTCATGGAGCGGTTTCGTAGCCGACGCTGAGGTGAACCGGAACTCCGACGGTCATCACCGCGCCTCGGTCACGCTCAGGGTTCCAGAGGCAGAGTTCGCCGTGGCGCTGGCGGCACTCAAGGGATTGGGCACGGTACGCGGTCACGCGGTGACGTCGGAGGATATAACCAAGGCCTACTTCGATCTGGAAACGCGCCTGGCGGTGACGCGCGAGACTGAGGCCCGCCTGCGTGAGCTGTTGGCCGGCAGCACCGGAAAACTGTCCGAGGTGTTGCAGGTAGAGCGCGAACTGAGCCGGGTCATCGGCCAGATAGAATCGATGGAAGGCCAGAAGCGCTACTACCAGGGGCAGGTGACCCTGTCGACGATCGCGCTGACACTTTATGAACCGGATGCCATCATGCGGGCCAGCGCGCTGGATCCCTTGCGGCGGGCATTCATTGACGCCGTAGGGATATTCGTCACGTCGCTGGCAATGATGGTTCAGTTGATGTCGGTGGCGCTGCCATGGTTGCTAGTGGTGCTCCTGGGGTGGCTTGGCGTGAGGCGGCTTCGCACCGTGAGAGCCGGTTAGCTCAAGGTCCGTGGATTCCGGACGGCATGACGGGGTGGTGATTACCGTGTGGAGGGGACCCATGTGTAGCTTGTGTATGCCCCGACCGCCGGGTGTGATAGCTTGCCAGAGGCTGCTGGCTGCGCAGGAGTGCCTCGCTATCGTGTCTAGCAGGACCTCGGCGCTAGGCGGGGCATCGGCCTTGTCACCGGCGGCCGCTTTCGCGTTATTTGGTTAGGCCAGCGAAACGGCAACCCCGACTGCGTGCTACCTGCATCTTGCGAGTACCGCCATGGGCAATTGGGTCAAAACGCATCGTGTGTCCGGAGAGATATTCCTCGCGACCGGTGCGTCCCTTACAGGTGACCTCCACCTCCAACCGGTAAGCCGATTCCGCAACGGCGGAGAGACTCCGTTGGAGCTGCTGAACCGGGAAGACAGATTCTTCACGGTGTTGCTGCCGGATGGGGAAGTGCGATTGGTCGCCAAGGATCAGACCGTGGCGGTGGTGTTTGGTGCGGGAGCGCCCGACGCTGGCCATAGTGCCATCCCTGTGTCTCAACAGGTAGTCCTCGAGGTGCTAATGGCCGACGGGCGATCCTATAAAGGAGAGGTTATCGAGCATCTTCCACCCAACTACTCGAGGGCCATGGATCTGCTCAACATGCAAGATCGCTTCTTTGCCCTCGACGCCAACGGATCCACCCACTACCTCAATCGCTCTCACGTCCTGCACGTCCGTCCCTTCGACTGAGGCACGCATGGCTCAACTGGACCAGTTCATCCAGCTCCTTCACCAACGGCAGGCCCAATCGATCAAGCTGGCCGGCGGCCAACAGGTCCGCCTCACGGTCGAGGGTATCAGCAACCCGATGACCAAGAACGAGGTGAGCGCGACCCAGGTCCTCTCGTTGATCAAGGAGATAGCGCCGCCTGACGTGGCCGGCCAGATATCGGCGACGGCTCAGGTCCGTTTCGCCTATGCCGCGCCGAGCGGCTCCGTGCAGGTGGATTTGCATCACGAGGGCGGTGCACCGGTGGTCATGGTGACCCGGGCCGATAATGGCGCCGCGGCCCCGCCCGAGTCAGTCGCTACGGTCCGAAAGGTCGATACCGAGGCCCGGGCTGAGATCGACCAGTTACTCTCTACTTTGGTTGATAGCGGGGGCTCGGATCTTCATCTCCGTGTAGGCGAGCCACCAATTATTCGGATCGAAGGTGCGCTGGTCCGTCAGGACGGCGCGCCGCTGGAGGCCGACCGGCTCCAAGCCATGCTCGAGAGCATCATGAGCCCGCGGGATGTGATACGGTACCACGAAACCGGCGACGCCGACTACGCCTATGGGGTTGAGGAGCTGGCGCGGTTCCGTTGCAACGCCGGCCGTGATAGCGCCGGACCGATCGGTGTGTTCCGGGTGATCCCCTCGGATATTCCTACGTGCGAAGAGTTGGGGATCTCAAAGGAAGTAAAGAGGCTGTGCTACCTAACCAAAGGATTGGTACTGGTAACCGGTCCTACAGGTTCCGGGAAGACGACCACGCTGGCCTCTCTGGTGGACGTGGTGAACAGCGAGCGCACAGATCATATCCTCACCATCGAGGATCCCATCGAATTCGTGCACACCAGCAAGAGCTGTCTGGTGACCCATCGCCAGGTCGGGTTGCATACCGACTCGTTCAGGGCGGGCCTTAGGGCAGCGCTGCGCGAAGATCCCGACGTCGTTCTGATCGGCGAATTGCGGGATCTCGAAACCGCCGCCATTGCCATCGAGACGGCTGAAACGGGCCACCTGGTGTTCGGCACGTTGCACACCACCACTGCGGCCTCGACCATCGACCGCATTATCGATCAGTTTCCCGCCGATCGGCAGGCACAGATCCGGGTCATGCTATCGGAATCGCTGCGGGCCGTCATTGCCCAGACGTTGTGCAAGAAGATAGACGGAGGCCGCGTGGCGGCGCGCGAGATCCTGTTGAGCAACACGGCCGTCAGCAACCTCATCCGGGAATCGAAGACGTATCAGATCCCGTCAATCATCCAGACAGGCGGCAATATGGGGATGAGGACGCTCAACGACTCGCTGTTCGATTTGGTCAAGCGGAAGATTGTCGAGCCCAAGGAGGCCTATATGAAATCTGTCGACAAGGCTGGGTTCGAAAACCAATTGCAGTCCCTCGGCATCAATGTGACGCCGTTGCTCAAATAAGCGGGGGCAGTGTGCCGGTCCATGCCGTCCGTCCACAGTCCACTACCTTCCAGGGGTTCCCGTGTGCTCCTGTGCCTCGATGGCACGTCTCACTATGCTACAGCGGCCTTGGCTTAACACTCGGACCCGACGGCCGTCTTAGTGTCTGAGTCTCTCATACAAACCCCTTGGAAGCCAACGATAGCGAGGTAGTACATGCGAGGAAAGTACCTTTCAGTGGCGGCAGTGGCGCTGGTGGTCGCCGTGGCGGGATGCGAGTCTAATAGCCCATCGAGTGGCGATCCAACGGCGTTCGACGCGGCGGTTATCGCCGCGGACGGAGGCCTGGAAGATCTGGAAATGATGCACGGCCCAGGTTTGGGGCTTCGCGGGATCGTATTTCCGGGATTGACCGGTGGGCGGCCCGACTGTCCCCGAACCCAGGACGTGTTCCTGTGCGATCCCATCGAGCGAGACGGCATCGACTACAGCCGGACCATCACCTACCGTGACTTGTCGGGCGCGGCCCAGGACGGCTACGACCAAGCCACCACGGCCAGTATCGAGTATCAGATTTCGGTTCAGGGTGAACGGGGCCGGGAAGGCTGGGGCGCCAGCATCGAACGTACCAGGCATTTCACGGTTACTGGCTTGCAGGACGGCTCCGGCGCGGTGACCTGGAACGGGACCAGCAACGGCGCACTCTCACACAGCCGGCACTCCGATGGTGGTGAGACGCGTTCCTACGACGTCATCTCCTCCGGCACTGTCACCGACGTGGTGATCCCCTTCCCGCGGGAAGACGATAGTTGGCCGCTGTCGGGAACCATCACCCGGTCAATCTCCATGACGCGGACCAGCGGTGAGGACACCCAGACCAGGGAGCGGGAAGTCACCATCGAGTTCAGCGGTGGGCCAGAAGTCACCGTTACGGTTGGCGACGAGACTTTCACGCTCGATTTGTCTCAGCGGATGGGTTCCGGAAGGCATGTGCATCGACGGCACCCTCGATAGCACCAGGGACTGACATCGTCTCACCAAGGGGCGCCTCCACCAGGGGGCGCCCTCTTTCGTGCCCCGACCACGGACGTAGGGTCGTCCCTCTGGCAACGTGAAGGGGAATGCCGTATCGTTGATCCGTCTTCTCCAATGAAGGCGTATCCCATGACCGACGAGGCGGAGACTGAGTCTCTTAGGCCACTTCGTCTCTCCATGGTGGTGAATTGGTTTGCGGAGTTGGAGCAGCGGTTGATGGAGCCCGACAACTGATAGCAACCTTACCGCTCCACCAACGACCCCTCCATCAACACCCACATACTTGGATCAAGTTCCACAGCAGTGGGCTCACTCTCGACGGTGAATTCGAACACATGCTGACGATCGTCGATCATGACCCGCTCCACTCGAGGGGCGCCTTCAGCGGCATGGATGGCGATGTCCATCGGCATGGTGAATTGATAGTTGGGTTGTGTTTGAGCCAGATCGACCGTAACGACTGCACGGTCGGCGTCGTAGTGCCACCCGCCATCGATCTTCAAGACGCCTCCCTGGTATAGCCATTGGTCAAAGAACCATCCTAGGTCCGTCCCTGACGTTTCCTCCATGGCTCGTCGAAAGTCCGCGGTACTGGCGTTACCGTTGAAATGTCGAGCGTAGTAGGTCCGTATCCCGTCCCAGAACGCCTCAGTGCCGATGAGGCCTCGCAGCATATGCAGCGTCCAGGCTCCCTTCTGGTAGGTCATTCCCGTGGTGACCTGGCGCATGTCGGTCAGGTTCCGGTGTACGATGCGGTAGTCGGGCTGTTCACCATAGAACCTGTAGATACGATCCCGGCTCCGTTCCAGACCGCGGATGAATTCGTCCCGACCGTAGGCGTGCTCGATGTAGAGCAGGGTGAAGTAGGTGGCGAACCCTTCACTCAACCACACGTCATCCCAATCGTACTCCGTGACGGCGTTGCCGAACCACTGGTGGGCAACTTCGTGGATGATCACGTTGCGCCAGCGCTCATCCCGCGTGCCTGTCACCGAATTGTCGCCGTAGAAAATCGCCGAGGCGGCTTCCATACCGCCGCCGACGCTGTTGGACTGGATGTTGGCCAGCTTCTCGTAGGCGAAGGGGCCCACCCGGTCGCCGTAGAACTCCATCACGTCTTTGGTCGGCACCGCGAAATCGTGGAACCCCGGGCCCCGATCCTGGGGGTACACCCAGGTCTGGATTGCCTTCCCCTGGTAGTCATCGACGTGTTGTACCGCAAAACGTGCCACGCCCAGCACGTAGAGCCATGTGGCGATGGGCACCGACTGACGCCAGTGGGTCCGGCGCATCCCGTCGCCGAAGTCTGTCGTTTCCACCACCAGGCCGTTGGAGACCACCTGGTAGTGGCTGGGGGCCGTGACGATCATCTCCGACATCGCCTTGTCGTAGGGATGATCCACAGTGGGGAGCCAGTGGCGGGCCCTGTTCGGCCAGTTGTCCGAGAAGAAAGTCCGGTCGCCGTATTTATTGGGTGCGATGATCAGGCCAGTCGCGGGCACACCTGCGTAGATCACCGAAATGGTCTGACGTTGGCCCGTCTGGGAAGGCGGGATGGTGACCAGCAACACGTCATCGGTATGGGTGAAGTCGAGCACTTTCTCGTCACTGGTCACCCGAGAAACGACCATCCCGCGGCCCGCCGAGTCATGCCCCGCGTTGATGAAATCCAGCCGCAGAGTGGTGATGCTGTCAGCGAGGAAACGAGCCACGATCGTGGCCGATCCCGCCAGACTGTCGTTGGCGTCGTTCAGGGTGAGATCGAAGACGTAACGTTCGATATCGATATGTGGGTTCTTGGGATAGTCGTCGACCGTAGGGAGGACAGCAACGGCGAGTGCGGCAAGCAACGAGCGGAACATGGATGACTCTCACGGGCTGGGTTTATCGAGAGAGAGAATAGGCGACTACGTGGTCTCATTCAAACTGGGAGCTGGGAACTAACCGTCCTCGATCTCCAATACGCCGATGTAGGGCAGCGTCCGATACTTCTCCGCGTAATCCAACCCGTATCCCACCGTCCACACATCGGGGATGTCGAAGCCGAGGTAGTCGAGCGGGGCATCGGCGTTGGAATCGCGCGGCTTGCGGACCAGGGCACAGGTCTTGACCGAGGCCGGGCCGCGGGCGCTGAGGAGATCTACCAAATAGTGCAGCGTCTGGCCTGAATCGACGATGTCCTCTACCACGATGACGTGCCGGCCCTCTATCCGGTGGCGCAGGTCCATCTCCAGGCGCACTTCGCCCGAGATGCTTCCCTTGTCGTAGCTCGATAGAGCCATGAACTCGATGCGGTGGGGAATGGTAAGGCGTCGAGCCAGGTCGGCCAGGAAGATGAAGGCGCCCTTGAGGACTCCGACCAGGACGATCTCGCCCTTTCCATCGTATTCGACGGAAATCTGAGTGGCGAGATCTGCTACTCGCGCCAGGATGTGTTCTTCATCGATCAGGACCTGGGGGCGCGCGGCAGTATCGGTCATGTTAGCGGGTGGCCTTTAGGATGTCGCGGGTGATTCTGTCGTGGTGACGATGATGAACATGGGCGAAACGTAGCCACTGCGCCGGCGTGTAGTGCCCCAACATCGGGTGGCGGCGCGTGGTCCGGTCGGTCGCCAGGGTATCGAGTGCATCAGCCAGCGCTTCGGCTTCCCCTTTCATTTCGATTAACCCAGAGTGAATGGCCGGTAGGTCCATCCCCTCTGGCAAGGTGTAATCCGGCGCGCGGCCCCGTCCTCGGGGAATGAAGCCCGTACGCATCACCAGGCGGCCTGGGAAGGTCGGCGTGCCAGGTCCGTCTGTACCCATCGTTCCCTTGGCTACGGCATGGAGCCAGGTCAGGATAGTGCGGTCGACCAAGAGAACGTGCTCCAGTTGTTGCTGCACGCTCCAGCCAGAGACGGGCTCATGTCGACGGGCGCAGCGGTTGTCGTCGCCGGCGTGCTCGAGCGCGCGGTCGATTTCGGCGAGGAGATTCTCGTGGCTGGATCTGATCTTGGGGCTGATGGATCTCTCCTCATGGCTCATGACGGAAAAGACACCGTCTCCAACCATGCTAGCCGTCCGAG